>NZ_JADBVE010000168.1:0-10209 GCF_020245285.1 Microcystis sp. M31BS1 | reverse complement strand
GGATGTAATCTGACTGTTACTGTGCTTGGTTCACAAGCTTCTGGTATTTGTCTTGACCATCGAATAGGTAAAGGTTCTGTGCATTTGGCTAAATAGATTTGTTTGTCTTTAAATTTAAAGGCTGATTTGGTAAATTCGGCACTTCCTCCCTGATGTTTTTTCTTAAAGTTAGGATACTTAGTACGACCAGCAAAGAAGTTAGTAAAAGCTGTTTGTAGGTGTCTTAACCCTTGTTGTAAAGGTACACAGCTAACTTCATTGAGAAAGTTTAATTCTTCTTGTTTTTTCCAATCGGTCAACATTGAAGAAGTTTGAGCGTAGCCTACTCTTTCTTGTCTTTCATACCAAGCTTGTGTTCGTTCGTGGAGAGCTTTGTTGTAAACTAATCTTACACAGCCCAAAGTGCGCCGCAATAGCGACTCTTGTTCTGGTGTTGGGTAAAATCGGTAGCGATAGCTTTTCCATATCTCGCATTCTAGCATATATCGTGTAAATGCGCTAATATTTAACGGTAAAGCCGTCGTAGAACGACGGGGTTTCAGACCCAAATTTTCGATGACCTCCGCTATTGCTCTCGATCGCGTTTCTAAAATCTATAACAATCTCCCGGTAGTTAACGAGCTTTCCTTTGCTATCGAAAAAGGGGAAATCTTTGGTTTACTCGGTCCCAACGGTGCGGGAAAATCGACGACAATCCGCATGATTATCACCCTAACCGAAGCAAGTCAAGGAGAAATCGCAGTGGCGGGGTATGATGTGAAAAAATACCGCGATCAGGTGAAGAAAAATATAGGGGTAGTCTTACAACAGATTAGCGTTGATGGGGAATTAACCGTCTGGGAAAATCTGGAATTTCACGGCCGGATGCACCATATCCCCAATCCCCAGAGACAGGAATTAATCGATCGCTATTTAGATTATGTCAGTTTAAGCGATCGAAAATCTGCCCTTGCCAAAACTCTTTCCGGAGGGATGAAACGACGTTTACAGATTGCTCGCGCTCTTCTTCACGAACCAAAAATCCTCTTTCTCGATGAACCGACTGTCGGTTTAGATCCCCAAAATCGTCGTCGTTTGTGGGAAGTAATTCGCGATTTAAACCGGCAAGGAATGACAATTTTGTTAACCACTCACTACATGGAAGAAGTGGAATTTCTCTGTCAGGATAACGCCACGGGAAAACCGGGCAGAATTGGCATTATGGATGCGGGCAAATTAATCGAATTAGGAACTCTAACGGATTTTCGCACTAAGTATGGCGAAGGGTTAGTTATCAAACAAGTTGGCGATAAAATCGATTATAAATTCTTCCCCACCGTGGCCGATGCTAACTCTTATCTGGACACTTTGAGCGATAAAACTGGAGTAATGTGTCGCCCTTCCAACCTCGAAGATATCTTCGTGGAACTGACGGGACATCAATTAGATTAGATTCTTGGTTTGTCCGTTAGTAAATTGTTAATTTATCGGTTTTTGAATCCGGTTTTTCTGAGATTAGCTCTGTTTAAATCGGCATTTCTTGGCTTTGATCTGGTGTCTATTTTATTGGTAAACTTGCTAAGTGGGTAGGTTTTAAAAATTGTCAGGCGTTGGGTTTCATGCTTCAACCCAACCTACGTTCTGATGTCTATTTTATTGGTAAACTTGCTAATTAAGTAGGTTTTAAAAATTGTCAGATTTCTCCCCTTCATAAGGAGTTATCCCCCCTGATTAAGGGGATCAAAGGCAAAATCTATCCTCTATTTAACCAGAACCACTTACTTAGAGTCTAGGTCAATTAGCTGAGGCTGTCCCTAAAAACCGAGTTCAACCCGAAAAAAAGAGGCTTTTAGTGGTTTTTAAGCTTTTTGGGTCAGATAAATGGACCAAGAAGGGAACTTTTTCCGGAGAGGGAGAGTCGTCGGGGACTGGATAAAAACTAGAGTACTCCCTCGATCGATAGACAAAATTGACGGTAATCGTTTAGAATAAGGCACTGAATACTGACGAGATGACAATTATCCCTATGACCGATCTCCAAGCAAAAACTAGATGGTCAACAGCGCGGCGATATTACGAATTGCTTAGTGTTCTGGTGGAACGTAATCTCAAGGGACGCTATCGGGGTTCTTTTCTGGGGGTTTACTGGTCTTTGTTAAATCCCGCGATTATGACTGCACTATACACGGCAATTTTCGGCACGGTTTTCGCCTCTTATTTTGATAATTCTATAGTTAACTATGTCCTAGCGGCTTTCACCGGTTTAGTAGTAATAAATTTTTTTAATGCTTCCACTAACCAAGCTTTACCTAGTATCGTCGGTAATGGCAGTATTTTAAATAAAATTCGTCTGCCAGTTAGCATTTTTCCCGTTTCCATGGTAGTGGCAAATATTTTTCAATTTGCTATTAGTATCTTTCCCCTTTTGGCTATAGTAACTCTCTGGAAGTCTCAAAGTTTAATTAATGTAATTGCTCTGATTTTTCCCGTGATTGGTCTTTCTCTGGTTTGCACGGGAGTGGGTTTCTTTGTCAGTACCCTCTACGTTTTCTTCAGAGACTTACCCTATTTTTACGAAATTGTTTGTTTTGTCGCTTGGATTAGCAGCCCGATTTTCTATCCCCCAGAAATTATTCCTCCTTCCGTAAAACCATTCCTGCTATTAAACCCATTATTACCGGTAATCGAAAGTATTCGCCAATTGTCCCTTTCCCCCGGATTACCGGATTTTGGTTTGATTTTTCAATCTCTACTCGGTGGGATCATCATCTTAGGAATTGGTTGGACTTGCTTCCGACTCTGGCGACATTTATTTATGGATTTATTATAAATGACAGAAGTAATTCGACTCGATCAAGTGTCTCTCGAAAGACGTACTCAAGAAGAATTCTCCTACGATCTAAAAAGGACAATCTTCTCTATTCTTGAAGGTAAATATCGTCAACCTGCCAAAAAATTAGTTCTAGATGATATAGATTTAGTCATTAATTCTGGAGCGAAATTAGGTATCATTGGAGCTAATGGCGCAGGAAAATCTACTCTCTTAAAAGTTATTTGTGGTATTCTGGAACCGACAAAGGGACAGGTGAGAGTCAGGGGACAAATTGCTTCTCTAATTGAATTAGGAGCGGGTTTTGATCCAGATTTACCGGTAAAAGATAATATTATTCTCTATGGGGTAATGCTGGGATTTTCTCGTCAGGAAATGAAGGAAAAAACCAAAGATATCCTTGACTTTGCTGAGTTAGAAGAATATATGGGAGCGCCGGTGAAATCTCTTTCTTCCGGGATGGTGGCTCGTTTAGGATTTGCGATCGCCACAGAGGTTCACCCCGATATTCTTATTCTTGATGAAGTCCTTTCCGTCGGGGATGAAAGTTTTAAAAATAAGTGTAAACGACGGTTAAAAAAATTCTGGAATTCTAACGCTACTATTTTAGTAGTTTCCCACGATTTGACTTTAATTCAAGAGTCCTGTGACCAAGCAATTTGGCTAAATAAAGGCCAGTTACAATGTCAGGGTACATCAGAAGATGTAATCAAGTTTTATTTGGATTCCGTGCATCAAAATGAAGTTAATTTTTAATTAAGTAGGTAATCTCAATTAATTGTTAGATAGCAATAATGTATCTCCGTTTTACTTAAGTAAGTAGTCGTGCAAAATTAATTTCCTAGTGAAGATAGGCAAGAGGCAAGAGGCAAGAGGCAAGAGGTGGTTAGATATGTGTAATTAATTTTGCTTAGGTACTTAGCTGGTTATAATTAAATTAAAAATGGATTTTAGGTTCGATCCCCCCTTAATCCCCCCTTGATAAGGGGGGTGCCGATCCCCCCTTAATCCCCCCTTAATAAGGGGGGCATCTGAAAGTTTTTAATACCCACCTACTTAGTCGAAAACGCTGTCACAAAATAAAAAACCCCGGTGTCCAGCCGAGGTAGCGCTAAGTTATGTAGGAGAACTCAAGCAAATCTGTCAATGGGGTAAACCCAAACCCCGAAAACTTTTTTAAGCTAGTACGCCAAGTTTTTTGCCATTGTCTGGAGCTAAACGAATCATAAGCTGTCTGATACTCCCCGAAACAATCTGAACTGGCTTGCTGTCTTGGCTGTTTTGCTTTAACTTTTAGTTCATGTAAATAAATGTAACAAGATTTTTACGAATTGTAAAGAAGGATTGACAAAATAAAACTTATGAGATGTATAAGCTAAGTTAATATTTTTCGCCGATCGAAGCTAGGGGGGTAATAATAGAGAGATTGGTTCACTAGCATGACAAGGTGTACCCAGAATGTCCTATTTGTTTTTGTTGCCACTATTCACCGCTGCTCTGGCTGCCTATTTCTGGCAGCAGTCCAGCGATGAGATCGCTTATCTTGCCAGTGCCGCCACGGTAATTAGTTTAGTGTTGAGTCTGGTTTTAGCTCCTTGGCAGATTCAGCTATTAATTCTCTTGACAGTTGTGATTGTCGTCACCTTTTTATGGCAAGGACGAGAAGAGCAGAAGAATGTCCCCGTACCCACTCCAGAAACCGCCGGCGAGAAAAAGTATCGTGGCGCCACCTATATCGAGCCAACAGTCACCGAAGCTCCTGTCAAGGAGCGAGGGGGTAAATATCGCGGTGCGGAGGTTAAAATCACCAATAATCCCACGGTGGCTAACCCAATTCGCTCCTCATCTCTCAAATATCGCGGCGCTGGTTCAGCAAACAAGGACCAGTAATCAGTAATCAGTAATCAGTTATCAGTTATCAGTTATCAGTTATCAGATTTGAGTTTTAAGTGAGTAGTATTAAATAGAAGTTTCCTACTGTCTTTTCACTGTTTACTGTTTATTGTTCACTGTTCACTGAAACTTCCCACTTATCTACTGGTCTTGAATATAAGGCTGATTATTTTTGATACAATTGTATGCCTTTTGTAACTCGATTCCCAGATAACCGATATGTTCGGGAATAATTGCGGGATTGGTAGCGGCAAGCTCGCGGATTAATTTGAGGGGATTTTTGCCTTGATAACAAGCGACAACTTCCCCGCTGCCGGGGGTAGTTTGTTGGACGAGAATTTGTTCTTTTTCCACAGAAATCAAAAAGTTACCGCTAGGGTCAAAAAAATCGCGCTGATTGACAATTTTATCGTACTGGGTGGCGATTAATCGTTCGACATTCTCCCAAGTATCATCGTATATATGGGCCGATTGACTAATAGTAATCAATGGACCGAGGGTTAAATTATACTGGGAGCGTTGATTGATTTCTTGGCAAATATGTTGCTGTAAAGCGCGCAATCCCATGGCATTTGCTGGCCAAGCGGCAAACATATCATTACTTCTAAATATTGCAGTGAGAGACAATTCATTTTCCACCACTCGCACCCAAATATGATTTAAACAGGGACTACCTCCCTTTTCGTGGTCTTTCACATCCCAGAGGGACATGACTGCACTAGCGGCATCAATTTCTGAGATTAATTTATTGATAACCTGTGCAATTTGGTCTCGGCCAAACCAAGAGCGCAATCTTTGACCGTAGGTGTATTTAACTCCTTGGTGTATAGGGGAATCATCAAGAATTTGTCCGATATATTCGGTAAGAAAAGCTCTATCTATAGGCAAATAATTAGGTTCGGGAAAATAAAAGTCTGGGGGTTCATCGGTGACAACGGCCATTAGGTCAATTAATTCTTGCCATTTACCATCATATCCTGTGGGTCTAATTGTGCCGGTGGTTTTAATCTTTTGGAGAATTTTTACCCAGGTTTCAGCAATAGTTTTTCCTTCAATGCGATGACCGTATCTTGTCCCGGGTAGGAGAGAAGGAAGATTTTCTAAGAGGGGAAAGATTAAGGGTTCTCCCCAAGTTGGTAAGGGAGATTGTTCTGCATAATTTTTGACAGTTTCAATCGCTTCTGGAATGGATTTAACTGGTTGATATTGAATTGATTGACGCAATTTTTCGAGGGTTTCTCGGTCAATTTCTTTGTCAATATATCCAGTGGTAGAAGAATTAATTAGCCAACATTCTTTACCTGTGTCACTTTTTCCTAACTGGAATCCTTGACTAAAAAAATCTAGCAAACACTGACAGCTGCCGGAGTTTTTATCTTCCTTAGTCGCGTTGAGAATAACTAAGTATCTAACGTGGGGATTTGCGATTAAGTTTCTCAGCAGGGGACTAATTCCTCTGGTGGGACTATAAAGATTACCAATCACCGCGTATTGGTCGGGATTTAAATGTTTAGCAAGGGACTGTTTTACTGTCCATCCCGTGATAATTGCTGTTTGGCCGTGACCGCAGATTAATTGATTGGGTTTATAGTGGGGTTGGTAGGTGAATTTAGGGGTGGTTTCTGTACTAAGCATGGATTTAAATTAATCGTTCAAGATAATTAATAATATTTCGGTGAAGGTTTTCTATTGTATCACTACCATCCAGTTGTAAACAATTATCTTTATATTCTTTAAATATCTCGATAAACATTTGACGAACTTTCATTAATTTTTCTTGTTTTTCGTACACTTCTGTGATGGCTCGGTTTTTAATTCTTGCTAGAGAAATATCGGGAAGAATATCGATATAAATAACTATATCTGGATTGGGAAAATGTTGATTTAACTGCCGAACAAAAGCAAATTCTTCGGGATTATTGCAATTGTAGGCCAGGGAGGAAAAATAATAACGAGTAGTGATAACGTGGGTTTGTTCTTGGTGAATAAGTTTAAAAACGCCATCGTGATCATTATATAAGTGATAATGGCGATCAGCTGCAAATAAATAGGCCATTTGTCGGTCAAATTGATTTTGATCTTGGATAGAAATAAGATTAGTTTGCATTATTTCTCGAATCAAACGACCGATGACTCCCTCGGAAGGTTCCGGACTTAAAACTGCTTTTTCCCCTCGCTTTAAAAAATATTCTTGTAAGAGTTTTGCTTGGGTACTTGTTCCCGATCCGTCAATACCTTCAAAGACAATAAATTTCGGTTTCATAATTTAATCTTCCTTCTCAATCTAATTATCTGAATAATTGTTTTAGCCAAGTTAACCAAGATTTTTTCTGGGGGATTAATTGCGTCATTTCTCCGATAATCTCTCCCATACTTCCCCAAGCATAAATATTTTTATTGAGGGATTGTATGGTTAAATTTTCTTGTAAAGCTAAACTGATAATACTAATCATTTCTGCTGCTTGATTACCGACTATTTGCGCTCCCAGTATTTTACCATCTTGTCGGTAGATTAATTGACAAAATCCCGTGGTTTCCCCCCAGATTTGCTGTGGGACCATATTTTTAATTGGATAGTTGATCATCTTTACCTCCTCACCATAGCTGTCCTGGGCTGCTTTTCCAGTTAAACCCACCCAAGCAATCGCAGGATCGAAAGCAATAAATGAGGGAATTTGCCCGGGATTAAAGTTAAATTTTTCTCCCGTGAGCAGATGCTTGACTAACCCAAAAGCAGCCCGGTGATTTAAAGTAGGATCGGGATAATTATTTCTGAGCAAATTTAGGGCATAAATGCGGGAATTATCGGTTTGTAATTGCTGATTAACCCTAATTAATCCCTCCTCTAGTTTAACTCCCACCCCGGCCAAATTTAATCCCTGTTCATTGACTTGATAATTACCAGCAAAAATGAGATCATCGACTTCAATGACATGATTGCCTAATTGTAACCATTTTTGACCCTCGATCGCTTTCACTTGACTAGGACAATAGCCGGGTAAAATCTTAATTCCTTCCGCTTCTAAAATGGCAGTAACTAAATGGGAAATTTCCCGATCAATATCTGGCAGTAGATAACTATCCTCGATAATTAAGCTAATTTCTTTCCCTAAACGTCGGAGAATTTGCGCTAAACTCACAGCCATGCTGCTGTTGCCAATAATCCCTAAATGTTGTCCCAACTTGTCTAAATTTGGCCCTTGCCAAAGGGTTTGAGCGGTAAAATAATTAACCTCATCTAAGCCGAAAATTTTCGGGACTTGCGGATAAAAACCCGTGGCGATAAGATAGTGTTTAGCCAACAATTGCCGACCATTAACCACAAATCCTAAATGGGGCAGCCGGACAAATTCCCCCCCACCCGGGATCACATCTATTCCTTCCGTGGCTAATCTCGCTAAAGAATGATGTTTATTAATAGTTTTATCTACTTCCTCTAGCCATTGCCGCAACCGTTGCCATTGGGGATAAATGGCCGTTTCTTGCCAATGATTCAGCAGTTTATAGAGATGGATAATTTGGCTGTAGCCCTTGCTAAAAATGTCCTCAGATGCCTCTAAATTGCTGCTATAAGGCTGTTGCACTAAGGCCACCCTTTTTTTGAGGTGAACAGCCAACAAAGCCGCTTCTATCCCCGCAGGAGTGGCACCAATAATTACTAAGTCGTAAACCACAAATATAAAGTAAAAAGTCAAAAGTCAAAAAAGGTGTTGGGGGTTTTGGGGTGTTAGGGTGTTAGGGTTTAAGGGTTTTAGTTGAAATTCCCCCACTTCCCCACTTCCCCCCGCAACGCGCACGAAGTGGTCTCCCCATTTCCCCATTCCCCCACACCCCACACCCCACACCCTCTTTCAAGTCAGGAGACAGGAATCAGGAGACAGCATTCAGGAATCGGAAACTTAACACTTAAGTAGGGAGGCACAATTATTTGTAGGATGGGTTAGCGGTAGCGTAACATAATCGGGCGTTGGGTTTCATGCTTCAACCCAACCTACGTTCATCTTATATTTAATTCCACCCACCCACTTAAAACTCAAATCTGATAACTGATAACTGATTACTGATAACTGATAACTGATTACCGGCGCCGGTCTTGCAGTTTTTTATAGACATCTCGCAGGGGGACTTGATGATAGGCGAGAGCGACGAGGGTATGATAAAAAAGATCGGCCACTTCTGCAGCAATAGCATCGCCATCATTATCTTTGCAGGCCATGACCACTTCTGCCGATTCTTCGCCGATTTTCTTGAGAATTTTGTTATCTCCCCCGGCCAAAAGTTTACAGGTGTAGGATTCCGGATGAGGCTCGTCTCTGCGATCGCAAATTACCTTAAACAATTCCGAGAGGGTGTCGGCCGCTGGCGGTGATTTTTGCCAATTTACTTGGTGAAAACAGCTTCTTTCGCCGGTATGACAGGCGATATCACCGATTTGCTCAATAGTCAGTAAGATAGCATCACTATCGCAATCGTAGCGAATTTGACGCACCTTTTGGATATGGCCAGAAGTAGCGCCCTTGTGCCATAATTCTTGACGAGAACGACTCCAATACCATGCTTCCCCAGTGGTGAGGGTTTTTTCGAGAGATTCCCGATTCATCCAGGCCATCATTAACACTGTAGCATCAAGATAGTCTTGAGCGATCGCCGGTACTAAACCCTGGGGATTATAAGCGATTGCGTCGAGGGGAATAGCAGAGAGCAAAGAAGACATCAGTTTTTCGCGGTCAAGAAATATGGTGGGACAAATTACCCAAAGCTTAATTATATAGGGTTTGCGGCAAAAAGTTTTTCGTGGGGGCAGGCTTCGGCCGTTCGGCGGTTCGGGGTGTAGGGTTTTACCTATTTTCAGGGAAAAAGTCCCTGAATTTTCCCCCTGATCACCCCAAAACCCCAAAGCTGTGTTAGAATCAACACCTAAGAAAAAGCTAAAAGCTAGAAATCCCTATAGGGTATCTAACCTTTAGCTGTTTCGACCTCACAGTTATCAATGTCTTGCACACATTGGTAACTGTTATTTTTGCTTATTGAAGCGGGAAACCAATCCTAAACCACCCACTGCCAGAAGTCCGAGGATAGTACCCGGTTCGGGGACGGGAGTGGGCGCCATTTGGTGGAAAGAATTTTGTAAACTGAATAGACCTTGGCCAGCATTAGGATTTAGGGTATTTGTGACGGTCAACAGTGCCTTGGGGGTGATAGGAGTGAAACCGACAACGGGGTCCTGTGAGCCGTTAACTGAAACTAAGGAGAGCCCAGGTATCTCAGCAAATGTCTCGGTTACATTCCCGTAGTTGGAACCGGATGATATGGTTGAATCTAGGTCAACCCCGACAATGAGATTGCCGGAGTTAATGACCTCGATTGTATATACTTTGCACGGCTACAACTTGCATTTTTTACTCAAGGACAATAATATAGTTTAAGAGTCATAATTAGAAGCAAAGCACTCATTAAAAACATGATTAACCTAGAATTCACGGAAGAAGAAAAGAACTCACTGTATT
>NZ_JADBVE010000167.1:0-8156 GCF_020245285.1 Microcystis sp. M31BS1 | reverse complement strand
TCAGTTATCAGTTATCAGTTATCAGTTATCAGTTATCAGTTATCAGTTATCAGTTATCAGTTATCAGTTATCAGTTATCAGTTATCAGTTATCAGTTATCAGTTATCAGTTATCAGTTCACTGAAACAGCTTCCCTATCCCTGTTTAAACCAGCCATGAGTTTATGTCTTAATCCCGATTGTCTATATAACAATGACCCTACAGATAAATTCTGTAAAAAATGTTGCTTTCAATTATTACTAAAAGATCGTTATCGTGCTATAAAATTAATTGGTCAAGGAGGTTTTGGTAAAACTTTTCAAGCAATTGATGAGGATAAACCTTCTAAACCTTATTGTGTGATTAAACAATTTTTTCCTAGCGCTCAAGGCAGTAATGCTCTCAAGAAAGCGGCGGAATTATTTAAAGAAGAAGCGATTAGTTTAGATAATCTCGGTCAACACCCACAAATTCCCTCCCTCTATGCCTATTTTACTGGCAATGATGGGCGACAATATCTTGTGCAAGAATATATTGAGGGAGAAAATCTAGAACAAGAATTACAAAGCGAGGGAGTTTTCAATGAAGAAAATATCAAACATCTTTTATTAGAAATTTTGCCAATTCTTGATTTTATCCATGCTAAAAGAGTCATTCATCGAGATATTAAACCTGCTAATATAGTTAGGAGACGCAGCGATAATAAAATAATTTTAGTTGATTTCGGTGCCTCTAAATTTATGACCATTGCTAATCTTTCCCTAACAGGAACAGTGATCGGTTCGGCGGGATATATCTCCCCAGAACAAGGCAATGGCAAAGCAATTAATAGCAGTGATTTATATAGTTTGGGAGTCACTTGTATCTATTTATTAACGGGAATATCTCCCTTTGAATTATTCGATGTGAGTGAACATGAGTGGGTATGGAGACAGCACCTGATTAATAATCCTGTTAGTGGTGGATTAGGTAAAATTTTAGATAAATTAATTGAATTTGGCACCAAAAAACGTTATCAATCAGCTGGGGAAGTCCTGCAAGAGTTAGCAGTAAAATTAGCCGTAGTGATTCCGCCAAAACCCCGATCACAGGACACAATTCAAGAAACGGTTTTGCCAGTTTTTCCCGCCGCCACTAGGGAGGAAATTAACCTCAAAAGTGCTGGGGAAATTGATTACACCAATCTGCGGGATTTATTAGCGCAAGAAAAATGGCAAGAGGCAGATCAAGAAACGGCTAATCTATTCTTAAAAGTTGCCGATCGAACTAAAGAAAAATATCTTAAGATAGAAGATATAGATAACTTTCCCTGTGAAGATTTAGCCACTATCAATCAACTCTGGTTACAATATAGTCAGGGAAAATTTGGTCTATCTGTTCAGAAAAGAATCTATGAAAGTTTGGGAGGAAGCGGCAATTATGATCAACAAAAATGGAACGATTTTGGGTCAAAAGTCGGTTGGCGAGTTAATAACAAGTGGTTATACTACGATCAAATTACTTTCTCTCTCAAAGCACCCTGGGGACATCTCCCCACCCTTGTGTGGGGTGTGGGTGGTGGCATAATTCTTTTTTCTCGCCTGGAAACCTGTGCTATGGACAGAATTTCTAGCAAGGGATAAATTGGCTTAAAAACTTTTCTGGAGAATTAAACAATTTCTCCCTTCGCCAGTGCGGATATATTGTAAAGTATCAGTAAGAGAACGCATGAAAAGTAATCCTCGATCGCTTTCCATTTCCAAAGGTGCGAGGGGACGTTGTTGTAGAGAATCAAGTTTTGCTTGCAGATCAAAATATTGACCGTGATCCCATATTCTTATTTCTAGAGAATGGGAATTTAAAGTTAATTCTAGATCGATCGGTGTGGTTGGTGGTAAATGTTGGTGAGCGTAACGGACAGCATTAGTAAATCCTTCGGCTAAAGCCACCTTACACTGCCAAAGCACCGAGTCGGGTAGAAAAGAGCGGCCGTGAGATTCAAACCATTGTAGGACTGGGATTAAAGCTGCCAATTCCGTCCAGACTTGTAGATGGAATTGGAGGGGGAAAGAAGGGGAATTTAAGACTTCAGAAGGCACCACTGTTTTTTTGAAAGAGAATCAAAATTGTTTTAAAAATCAGTTGTAGATCGTAGCCTAAACTCCAATTTTCTTGATAGCGCAAATCTAGTTGAATTACCTCTTCAAAATTACGCACCTGAGAGCGACCATTCACCTGCCATTCTCCCGTCATACCGGGTTTTACATCTAAACGTTGCCATTGGGGAACATCGTAGCGTTCCACCTCATCGGGGGTGGGAGGACGAGTGCCGACAAGACTCATTTCACCGGTGATCACATTCCAAAACTGGGGCAATTCGTCTAAACTGGTGCGACGTAAAAATTTTCCTACCCGGGTAATCCGGGGATCATTTTTATTTTTAAAAAAAGCTCCCTGCGCTTGATTGGGGATTTTATCTTTGAGTGCTTCTGCATCCACACACATGGAACGAAACTTAAGAATCTTAAATTCCTTTCCCAACCAACCGCAGCGGGTTTGACTGAAAAAAATTGGACCGGGACTGTCTAACTTAATAGCGATAGCAATGGGGACAAAAATAACCCCCGTGATTAATAAACCCACGATGCCACCAAGAATGTCAAGACTGCGCTTTAACCAACTGCGAATCGAGGGATGGGTTTCCGGTAGATGGTTTTCAGTGGCAGTAAAGCCATTTTCTTGGGCTGCTAGGGGGAGGGTTTGAAAGGTGAATAATTGATCTAGTCCCGTAATCGATAAAACCCCCATCACCGGGGGATGGACGTTAGCCAGCACTAACTCGATATTTTTTTCCCTAGCCGCTTTGAGATTATGCACTAAAGCACCCACACCACTACTATCCATAAATTGAGTGGCATTCAGATCAACAATGAGTTTTTCGGGAGTGGGTGTTTGGGCGATGAGATGGTGAAAGATATCCTTAAACTGTACTGCTTCCAGGACAGTCAAGCGATCCGGCATCCGCAAAACCGGATACTCCATCGGAATGATCAGAAAACGTGTTTCAGGGATTTGGGAAGTCATCGACACAAAGACGTGGTTTGATAGATGAGCAAGGCCTGATGACCTACTTAAATGTTTACTACACTTTTCCGCAAATACCAATGGGTAATGTCAAAGATTACCTGTAATTATCGGCTAACGAATCTCTCCTAGGGGCGGACGGCCTTGGGTTTGGGCTTTCGCTTTGGCTGCACTCTTTCTCAGGGCATCTAAACGGGTCTCATAACGCTTACGCAGACGACGGTTAGGTGTTTGTTCGATTAGGGTTTTAAAGGCACTGCCTAGGCTCTTGTAGGCGTTGGGGAGAGAGTAACCGAAACGAGTGGCCAAGGCGATCGCTTTTTCATCGGCTTCGATCGCTTCTTTGAGAATTTTATCACCGTTATTTTTGCGCCAGAGACGATAACCGGAAATCCCACATAATCCCATAGCCAAAAGCAATAATAACCCGTCCTGTACCCATAATTCCCCCACTGCACCACCTAAGCCAATAGCGAGGGCGGCCATTTCCCAGCCTTCCCGGGGAATACTATCATTTTGAATCCTGGCCACTTCATGCCAAAAGAGCAAATTACGCTGATCAATGGCTAAATTTTCCCATTTGGCTAAATCTATCTGAATTTCTACCTCATCTCTGCCAATTTCTTCACAACGGATCAGGGGGGGATTAATCTCTGTGGAACCTTCTACCGTTACCCAACTTTGTAATTCTGGCGGTAGTAGGGTTTTTAGGCGCCGAAGTTCGCTCATTTCGGCTCGTGCAGAGGAGGCCGCATAAGATGTCATAGATTTTTTACCTATTCTCTACCAATGACGATGATTTCTATTTTCGATCATAGCGGTCTTTTTTGTGATCTTGGCAGCTTTGGGCAGTAGGAACTATTTTCAGTGATCAGTGATCAGTGATGGAAGTGGGAAGTGGGAAGTGGGAAGTGGGGAAGTGGGGAAGTGGGGAGAAACAATCCATAACTGGGTTTTTAAAGTTCGATTGGGAGTCAATCATACTAAGTAGGTGGGTGTTAAAAATTGTCAGATCCCCCCCCCTTATTAAGGGGGGATCAAAGACAAAATCTCTCTTCTATTTACTTATTAAATAGACCGTAACTTTTGCTGGCTAATGCTCAAATATATCTTTGTATTGCTGTAAATCTAAAGCGGTAAAAATGGGGATACAACTAAAGCATTTTTGGGCTAATTCCCATCTTTCTTCTCTTTGCAACATCACAATTAGTTTATCTCGCACTGACAGTAAATAGCGCACATCGTTAGCAGCATAACTCAGTTGTTTTGGAGTAAGATTAGCGGCATTTCCCCAATCAGAACTTTGAGCGGTTTTGTCTAATTCTATGCCTTCCAATTCCTGCACGAGACTTTTTAAACCGTGACTGCTGGTATAAGTCCGAGCGAGTTTACTGGCGATTTTGGTGCAGAAAATCGGTTGAGTGGCAATGGCAAAAGTATGGGACAGTTGAGCCACATCAAAACGGGCGAAATGAAAGACTTTTTCTATCCGCTCATCCTCCATGACCTTTTTGAGATTAGGAGCCTCTGTTTGCCCCCTAAAAACGCGAATAGCGGTGACAAAACCACTGGGATCACAGAGTTGAATTAAACACAGTCGATCGCGCCCCGGGATTAATCCCATAGTTTCTGTATCTACAGCGATCGAATTAACCCCTAGATAACGGGATAATAGGTCATCACTTAAATCTCGATCGCACACTTGAAAATTGTCTAAGTTCATATAGTTAGGAGTTAGGAGAGCTTTTTTCAGTTATCAGTTATCAGTTATCAGTTATCAGTTATCAGTAAAAAGACAGCACTGTTAATGCGATTTAATACTCCTTACTTAAGACTGTTCACTGAAAACTCAAATCTGATAACTGACAACTGAAAAGGCTGATAGTTAAAAACTGATAATTAAATTTAAATATTATCATGGTCATTTTGTCAACGCTTTTTAACAAAAAGTTGTGTAAAATAATATTCACCAGCATTATTTTTAGCGATACCGATACCAGTGAGATTATAATCACCAACCATATTTTTTTGATGGCCGGGGCTATTAATCCAACCCTTGACGGCAACGCTAACGGGGTCAGGATATCCCTTCATAAAAGCCAAATTTTCGCCCATTTTTTCTAAAGGGATCATCATTTGTACTGCCTTGACTCTTCCCTCAAAACCATCATGACTAAAAGGAGCCTGTTTATTGGCCATTTTTTGACTAAATAAGCGAGCTTCATGACTAACGCGAGCATCGAGACGTAGGGGCGGTAAATTTTGAGAAATTCGGTAGCGATTAACTTGATAATTAGTATTCTCTTCGAGGGTAATAAAAAAAGATTGATTCCCGATAAGATCGTAGCTAAGAGGATTAGTAGAAACGGGAGCGGATTGACGTTTTAGAAATATTTGAGTAAAGTATAATTTCCCTTGATTATCCGTCGCTACTCCAATCCCAGTACTATCAAAATCTCCCTCCATATTTTCCCGATGACCTTGACTTTTAATCCAGCCATCCACAGCCATCATTACTGGGTCATCATAACCTTGATTAACTGCCAGATTTTCCCCCACCGCTTGATAGGGAACCGAAACGCCAATAGTTTGCGCTCTTTTGTCAAAATCTTGATGACTAAAAGGAACTAAACCCGCAGCCATGCGTTGGCTATGTAATCTTGCCTGTTGAGAAATTGCTCGATTTAACAGTAGGGGAGATAAATTACGAGATTGACGATAGCGATTTACCTGTTGATAGATTTTATTCTCTAAAACAAGTAAAGTTGCCGCATCTAAAGGGGAAGGAGAGGGAGAAGGAGAGGGAGAGGGAGAGAAAGATGATAGGAGTTCCGCAAAAGAGCTATAGTTTAAGGCACTACAGGCCATTAAACTTGTCGAGACAAGCATCAAAATTCCTAACCGATAAGGTTTCTTAAAAAAACTTTTCATCAAAAAAATTGGGTCTGAAACCCCGCCGTTCTAGGTTGGATTTACTGTTAAATACTAGCGCATTTACAGGATATATGCCAGAACGTGAGACATAGAAAAGCTATCGCTACCGATTTTATCCAACACCAGAACAAGAGTCGCTATTGCGGCACACCTTGGACTGTGTAAGATTAGTTGACAATAAAGCTCTCCATGTCAGCACACAGAGAAATCACGGGGAAGGGGTTGGAGTTGGATTTCCCTATTTCCCCATTTTCCCAGTCCTGGTGGCGACCTGTTGACCAGAGGGGGTAAATCTGTTAAGGCAGCTGCGAAACTAGGCAAAGGACAGCAAGCAGAAACCCAAATCGTCAGGTTTGGAAATCACCGTCCGGCCCCAGCGGTGAGATAAGTACCTAAGCAAAATTAATTACACATCTAAGCCACTACTCCGTCAGACTTCTGGTGTGAGGAAACAGTGAACTGAAAACTCAAATCCGATCCCTAATAGCTGTCTCCCGTCTCCTGTCTCCTGTCTCGGAGTCTCCTGTCTCGACTAGGAAATTAATTTTGCACGACTACTTATCAACTTTTTGGTGCCAGGGTCAAGACTTGTTAAGATTGATCAAGCCGCTCGCTCAAATTTACCACTTCTGTGGCTCTCATTTATGGTAATCGACTTTCTGCCCTTCACTATCAATATTTCCCCGGCCTTTATTGCCGGTAGCTGTCTCTGGTCTTTAGCATTGTATCTGGGGTTAGCTGGGGTGCGAAATTGGTTTATAGAAATTTTCTATCGCTGGTTTAATTTTGCCGAGCGTTTCCTCTATACTTCCCTAGAGGAGTTTGAAAAAACTCGCATCGCCAGAGAATCACAAAATGCTTTTTATGCCTCTATCTTTAGTATTATTCCCTTTCTCATTCTCGGGGGTTTCTCCGATTGGTTAATCGAGATTAGTTTAGGAAAAAGTTGGCCGATTAGTGTCGGTATTCTCGCCTGTGTTGCCTCTGGTGTCTATGAATTAGGACGGCAGGATGGCAGCGGTAATCAGTAAACAACGGTCAATTAAGCTGTTAACTATCTCAATTACTCCTTCGGACTGCACCGGAGGGGCAAGTTAGTTGATTTTAACCCTTGACTAGCGCTTAATCTTTTCCTTCCAGACGATTTTTATGTTTATTAAGAGTCTTTTGTAGTAAATTCAAAACCTCATTAGCAATCTCAATAACTTCATGAGTTCCAAAACCAGCCTGAGTTAATTCTTTAAAAAAAGCCTTAGCGACAATTTTGGCTAATTTCGGGGGATAAGGATGGACCGCGATCGAATGTTCGGACTGAATTTCTGCTATTTCTCTAGTCACTGCCATCGCCACAAAACGAGATTTTAACATCCCTTGCAAATGAAAAATTTGCAGGGATTGGGCAGCCTGTTGAGCGAATAACTGCAAGATTTCTAAATCTAATGGTTCAAAATGTTTTTTGTCTAGGGGAAAACTGAGATTAATTACCCCGATTACCTGCTGATTGAGGATAATCGGTACGGAGATAAAACTATTATTATTTGATCTTTTGGGATAACGGGCTGCGCTGGCAAATGGCGATCGAGTGATATCCTTAATTAGTAAAGGTTTTACCGTAGTCGCTACAGTATCGGCAATAACTTGATCGAGTTTAATTATTTCTTGATCAGCTAAAGGTGATAGCTCATCATAATGGGCAAAAACTTCTAGATAATCGGTAATTTCCCCCTTTAATTGCTGTGGAGAGCTTAACATAATTGAACAGTGCTGCGCTCGCAATTGATGAGCGCTCATACTAGCTATTTTCCCAAAAATATCTTCGAGATTTTCCTCAACATTCAAGACAAGAGCCAGAGTAGCTATTTTGGGGTTAAAATTATCCATGTATTCAATCACTTATTCAGTCCGAGTTTAGGCTTTCAGGGTGAGGGTGACATTCCTCATCTCTGTGTTTGTCTGAGTCTATAGCTTGCCATAGCATCTGATCGAGGGGCTTTTTTACTCGCTAACTGATCTATTGTAGATGTGCTGAAAAACTTCTGTGTGTCTCTTGTTTTTTGTCTTCCCTCTAGATGAACGTAGGTTGGGTTGAAGCATGAAACCCAACGCCCGCTCATGTTACGCTACCGCTAACCCATCCTACAAATAATTGTGCCTCCCTACTTAGCATCTGATCGAGGGGC
>NZ_JADBVE010000166.1:0-5113 GCF_020245285.1 Microcystis sp. M31BS1 | reverse complement strand
TAAAAGTTGCCTAAAGATTAATCAAGTCAAGGAGAATTTATTCTCAATTTTTATAATTGAGATAGTTTGTGCCGCTTAAATAAAGAGGTTTTGATAACCAAATTAAAGCATATCTAAAGAGTTTTGAGTTAAAAGTTAAACGGTTCTTCGTTACTTGGTATGGTTCGATAGGGGGGCATAAATCGACTAAATCCTTATCTGGCAAGAGACTTAATTGATTAGTTCGCTCTAGATCAAAAACAATTGACAAAAATCGCTAAATGCCTTTCTCTATAAGGGTTACATCCCTTGTAACCCCCGTCCATTGCATAACACAAACCGAAGAGCCAGTTAAACTTCAAGTTTTTATTCAGTACTAATGTACTGGTTAACTAATTTTTTGGGGAAAATTAGTTAACCCATCATTATAACATATAATTAATTTGCAAGAGTTCTAATGAGAATTCTCGGTCGCTACACCAAATTTTTTCACGGCGGCTAAACTAATCAGTAGGAAAATGACCGAAACATTAAGTTGATAAAGTTTGTCCATTACTCGACCAATTTTATCATCATTTAATTGTTTGGGTTCGATGCCCTCTCCCAGCAGATGTTCGGTTGCTTTATCTTCAAAAAATTGAGGAAATAAATACAAAGCTCGGGAGACAAATCCCAATCCATTCAGGATAATTGCTTTCACGACTTGCCCCGCTGTGACAATTTCTCCTCGCTCAATTGAGACTTGTTCGTTGATAATTTCAACGATTCCTATTTCATCGATAATTCCAGCTACTAATCCCAGATGGTCTAGATTTTTGACTTCAATTTCTGTTGATTGATTCATGGTCGAACAGTCCACTCGCCTCAGTTTTCCAACAATTCCTATTTTTTCATAATTAGGGGTCTCAAGACCGCCCTAGCGGCCACCGAGAAAACCTTCACCAGCTAAGTATTTTTACTCAAGTCTCTGGAGGGGGACAGCTTATGTGACAGTTGAGGGTGCGGAATGTGGGTTGGATATGCTGTATGGTCGCCTGCTAAGATTATAAGTACCTAGGCAAAATTATTTACACATGACGATCATTGCCCCGTAAGGGTTTTAGCTCGATCGGGCAGGTAATTAATTTTGCATGACTACTTACGTTCGTTTTTTGGCAGCTCCTTGATGTACAATTTCATCAATCCACGACGCTGAGGAGAGCAATCTTCGATCGCTTCGTACAATGACGGCCATTTTCTCCGAAACACCGGCGACATAGACAGTTCCGCAAAGGAATGGACACTTCGGGTTACTAACACTGCGTCCATCAAGTCCATTACCGCGTCTTTGCCTGTTCCTAAGAGTTTATAGGCCGCTTCTCGAAATTCCTGCAAGTTTTTCAAAGTCATTTTCGGGAAATTTAGTAATCTTACTTGATTTCCCGTTTTTTCTGCTCAAGCAGTTCTTATGTACTGACTATTGCTCAAATTAGTCTAAACTTGAGGTTGAAGCATGAAACCCAACGCCCGATTATGTTACGCTACCGCTAACCCATCCTACAAATAATTGTGATTGTGCCTCCCTACTTATAAAAGTTTAGATAAACAAGAAAAAGTATAAAGTCTTATGAAGATTATTCAAGAATTATCTCAAAAGTCAACAATTGATGAGATTCTGGCCAGATAATGGGGATGGAGGGGTGAATCAACCTTTCCCAAGTTGAACAGAGATTGTTGTCGAGAGTCGGAGAGAAAAGCAATGAATATCAAGGATACATTACACGATTTTGTCCAGTACCTAACAGAGGCTTTCGCTCGCATTTTTAGTCCCAACAAT
This sequence comes from Microcystis sp. M31BS1, assembly GCF_020245285.1. NCBI lineage: Bacteria > Bacillati > Cyanobacteriota > Cyanophyceae > Chroococcales > Microcystaceae > Microcystis > Microcystis sp. M31BS1. Next base: position 3,318 of record NZ_JADBVE010000166.1, on the reverse strand, counting down.
GATGAATATCCCGATGTGGGGATGCAGCCTTTTGATTCTGAACCCTACCATGCTCCCAAGGGTAATTCTTAACTAAAAATGACGGATAACTGCTTTGAGATAAAGGTTATGGGTAGGGATAATAACCCTACCTGATTTTATAGGAAAATAATTAATCCTCTGCTTGCCAATCGGGACAACTATCACTATCCCAACCGTAGGGATGGAAACCGCAGACGAGAAGATTGCCTCCGTAGATATAACCGTGATAATTACGGCAACCGATACAAGCAGGATGGGTGTTAGGATCGGGGTTAACTTTAGGAGTGAGGGTAAAATCCGAGGGTTCATCTAATTCCGAAAAGGGGTATTCATCGAGGTTAAAAAATTCCTCTAATTCCTGGGGTAAAACCTCTTGAATAAACTGTTCCAGATCGATGATAATTTCTTCATTGATTTCTTCGATAGTTTGGGTAACTTCTTGGAAAAAATTTTCAATTCCCAGCGCCACAGTTTCGATCACTTCCCAAAAATCTTTCTGCCAATCGTCCATGTTTATACTTGCGTCCCTTGTCTGGTAATAATTAATTATTTGTCGCTAAAATCTAGGTTTTAATCCTGTTGTAGTTTCCGTAATTCTTCCTGAAGACGTTCCACCTTTTGCCGCAATTCATCTACTTTTGGCTCGGCTGCTTTGGTGTCCTCCTCATCTTCAATAATTTCTATCCGTCGGGGTTCATGGGGAATATTAGATTCATTACCTGCCACCGTTTGCTGTTGTGCCTGTTTCACCAACTCATCAACGTATTTCCTCGCTTCTTCCGTCGTCATTTCGCCGCGAGAAATCATCTCATCGGCTAATTTTTGGGCTTGATTTCTTAATTCTTGTAAATTTACTTCAGCTTTTTCGGCGGCATAAGTAGCAATGCCTACGCCCAAATAAACTGCTTTTTTGACTAAATCACCTAAGTTGGCCATAGCAAAAATCCTGAATCGATCGCTCTTACTTCCTAGAATAAACGATCCTTCTCCCAAATGGAGATGGTTTTTGGGTGTTGGGGTTTGGGGGTTGGGGTGTTGGGGTATTAGTTGAAATTTCCCCATTTCCCTATCTCCCCATTTCCCTAATCCTCTGATGAGGTAAAGTTTTGTAAAGAGATGCGGTGGTGGCAACAGCAAAAGTGATCGGTATAAAGATTAAATTTTAGTCAAATTGCTGGTTTTTTGCGCTCAAAACGACGATAAAGCCTCATCAGGTCAAAAATGAACTAAATAGGTTGATTAAGCTCAAAATAACTAAATATTGCGGATAGTTGCCGGCAGCCCGCAGCCGGCTGAATCGATTTGTGTTCATCCTCAGCAAAGATTTAAACTAAAGACCAGATTCCCGATTTAATCACAAAAAACTATGTTTCCTATTCATCGCCCCCGTCGTCTGCGTCAAACCCCTCAAATGCGCCGTCTGGTGAGTGAAACCGTCTTGACAGCCAATGACTTTATCTATCCCCTTTTCGCTACGACGGGGGAAGGTATTGCCCGGGAAGTCAAATCGATGCCGGGGGTGTACCAATTATCAATCGATAAAATTGTTGATGAAGCCAAGGAAGTGCGGGATTTAGGAATTCCAGCGATTATTTTATTCGGGCTGCCGGAAAGTAAAGACACAGAGGCGACGGGAGCATGGCACGATCATGGTATTGTCCAAAAAGCGGCCACAGCGATTAAAGAGGCAGTTCCCGATTTACTCATTGTCGCCGATACTTGTTTGTGTGAATATACCAACCACGGTCATTGTGGTTATCTACAAACGGGAGATTTAACCGGCAGGGTGTTAAACGATCCTACTCTGGGATTATTGCAAAAAACCGCCGTTTCCCAGGTAAAAGCGGGAGTGGATATCATTGCACCGTCGGGAATGATGGATGGTTTTGTGCAGGCAATTCGTCAAGGATTGGATGAGGCCGGTTATAGTGATACACCGATTCTTTCCTATACGGCTAAATATGCCTCTGCCTATTATGGTCCGTTTCGGGATGCGGCTGATTCTACCCCCCAATTCGGCGATCGCAGAACCTACCAAATGGATCCGGGTAATGCCAGGGAAGCCTTAAAAGAGGTGGAATTAGACGTATTAGAGGGGGCAGATATGTTAATGGTGAAACCTGCTCTATCTTACATGGATATTATCTGGAGAATCAAGGAAATGACTAATTTACCCGTGGCTGCCTACAATGTGTCGGGGGAATATTCAATGATTAAAGCGGCGGCGTTAAATGGCTGGATTGACGAAAAACGAGTGACTTTAGAGACTCTAACTAGCTTTAAACGGGCGGGTGCCGATATTATCTTAACCTACCACGCTAAGGATGCCGTGCGCTGGTTAGCAGAGGGTTAAACTTGATGATTGAACCCACCATGCCGATCAGGATAAGGGGGTGGTGAGGTTGCTACTATTAATTCTAGGGATTACCTGAAAAAAATACTTTCCAACCGGCTGTAGCGATCGCACTTGCCAAAAGAATAATTAATGTCCAGACCTGATTTTTTTGGGTTCCTTCCACTGATTTCAGGCGATTATCGATTCCCTCAACCTTTTCGGTTAACTTTGCCTGTCCTACCTCTAGCTTATTTAACCGTTCGTCGATTTTGTCAAATTTTTGATTAACATCTTTTTGGAGATTGTCAATTTTCCCCTCAATCCTAGTCAAAACAGCTTCTAGGGAATAGGTAACGGTTTCGTTAGACATAGTATCAACTTCCATTAGATATATTTTCTCAGTCCGCTATCGGGGACTATTTTAAGACTAAACCGGTTCGAGGTTGTCTGAGAACATCGTTTTTCCGGGATGACAAAACTTGAAACTGTGAATAATAGCCACAGATTAATTCTAGGGATTACCTGAAAAAAATACTTTTCAACCGGCTGTAGCGATCGCACTTGCCAAAAGAATAATTAATGTCCAGACCTGATTTTTTTGGGTTCCTTCCACTGATTTTAGGCGATTATCGATTCCCTCAACCTTTTCGGTTAACTTTGCCTGTCCTACCTCCAGCTTATTTAACCGTTCGTCGATTTTGTCAAATTTTTGGTTAACATCTTTTTGGAAAGTGTCAAATTTTTGGTCAACATCTTTTTGGAGACTTTCAAATTTTTGGTTAACATCTTTTTGGAGATTGTCAATTTTCCCCTCAATTCTAGTCAAAACAGCTTCTAGGGAATAGGTAAGTAGGTAGGCACAATTATTTGTAGGATGGGTTAGCGGTAGCGTAACCCATGCGGGCGTTGGGTTTCATGCTTCAACCCAACCTACGTTCATTTTATATTTAATTCCACCCACC
>NZ_JADBVE010000165.1:0-11530 GCF_020245285.1 Microcystis sp. M31BS1 | reverse complement strand
TAAATCCTTATCTGGCAAGAGACTTAATTGATTAGTTCGCTCTAGAGAAAAATAATTGACAAAAATCGCTAAATGCCTTTCTATACAAGGGTTACATCCTCTATAACCCCCGTTCATTGCATAACATAAACCGAAGAGCCATATATATTTCGGCACGGATTCCCATTATAATAAAAAGTATAGGTCAAATCGAGGAATTTTGTCAAGTCTTTTTTGCCATTAATCTATATAATTTTCGGGATGCTTACCAGTCATTGTCCTGAAAAAAATTATGCCCTAGTTTGTCAAACAAGCCTATGTGCAGCGGTTAACCGAGACAGGACAGGAGACAAAAACGAGTTATTGGCTAGAAAGAGGCGATGGGATGTTATTATTTAAAGCCGATTCCCCGGAAGCAGCCGAATCGATCATCGGGCAGCATCCCCTGATTAAAAATGGCTATGTGGAGTATTAACTGCACGAATGGCGAATAGTAGTGGAATAGGCTATTAAAGGAGTGAACCCTGTGCAAATATTCACGACAATCCCCGGTTTACGCACTTTTTTGGCTGATTATCGCCCCGATCACAGTATTGCCCTCGTGCCAACCATGGGCGCTCTCCATAAAGGTCATGCTAGTCTAATTCGACGCGCAGTGACGGAAGCGGAGGTGACTGTGGTTAGTATTTTTGTTAATCCTCTACAATTTGGCCCTACAGAGGATTTTTCTCGCTATCCCCGCACCTTTGAAAGCGATCGCCAATTGTGTGAATACTTGGGAGTTGCTGCTATTTTTGCTCCGAGTGCGGAAACTTTAGGAATTGGTGATTCTGAGGAGATAACCGCAGTTGTTCCCCCGATTTCTCTGACTAGCGGGTTATGTGGTGCTTTTCGTCCAGGACATTTTCAGGGAGTAGCCACAATTGTCACGCGGTTGTTTAATATTATTGCACCGACGATCGCCTATTTTGGCGAAAAGGATGCCCAACAGTTAGCGATTATCCGGCAATTAGTCAGAGATTTAAATTTAGCGATCGAGATTCGCGCTTGTGCTACAGTGCGAGAAACATCGGGATTAGCCGTTAGTTCTCGCAATCAGTATCTATCAGCCACAGAAAGGGAAAAAGCGACAATTATCCCCCAAAGTTTGCAATTAGCTCTCGAAAGTTTTCGTTTAGGGGAAAGACAAAGGGAAAAACTACTGGCTATTGTCCAAAAAAATCTCGACAGAGTGCCAGAATTTCGCTGTCAGTATCTGGATTTAGTCCATCCCCAGAGTTTACAACCGATCGAGCAGATCGAAGCAAGGGGCTTATTAGCGATCGCTGGATTGATCGGTCAAACCCGTTTAATTGATAATATTATCTTGTGTCAACGTCGGCCAGTTATCGCTATTGATGGGCCTGCTGGAGCGGGAAAATCGACAGTCACGCGCTTAGTAGCGGAAAAATTGGGGTTAACCTATCTCGATACCGGTGCGATGTATCGCGCAGTGACATGGTTAGTGGTGAATTCCGGTCTGGATTTGTCCGCAGAAGCGGCCATCGCCGAGTTATTATCTTTAGCGAAGATAGCAATAATTCCGGCCGATAGTCCCGAAAATGTGACTATAGTGAAGATTAATGGGCAGGATGTGACTTTAGAGATTCGCTCTCCCGCAATTACCGCGCAAGTGTCCAGAATTGCCGCTCAAAAAGCGGTGCGACAGCAGTTAGTCACCCTGCAAAGACAGCTGGGAATGTCGGGGGGAATAGTTGTGGAAGGTCGAGATATTGGTACTAATGTTTTCCCAGAAGCGGAATTAAAGATTTTCTTGACAGCGACACCCGAAGAAAGAGCGAGAAGGAGATTAAAAGACTTAGAAGCGCAGGGAAATGGGGGTATTAGTCTCACAGAATTAACCCAAGAGATTGAAAAAAGGGATTATTTGGATAGTAATCGCTCCCTAGCACCCCTGCGAAAAGCCGCAGATGCGATCGAAGTTAATACCGATAATCTCAGTATTACAGAAGTCACGGAAAAAATCATTGCTCTTTATCATCAAGGAGAAGAAAATCAATGGGGAAGTCTCTAGTTTTTTTAGATACTGATGTTTTGATTTCTTATCTACGAGGAGATCTAGCCAGTGTACATTTATTCGATCGAGAAATACTCGATCGCGTTTGTCTTGCTATTAATGCGATCGTTTTACAAGAGTTATTATTTTTGGCAGAAGTTCGTAATCATCCTGAAATAGTCGATCGGATTCAAGAAAAGGTGACTATCTTGGATTTTGATTTAGTTAAACTTGATCAATATTGGCAAAATGCTAGAGATATTCGCAATATTTTGGTACACTCGAATGATGTTTTAATTTTAAGTAGTGCCGCTAATTGTGATTATTTAGTTACCTATGATCAAAAACTTAAAAAAGCCTCTAGTTATCTATATAACTCTAAACCGATGGTAGTAACACCTGAAGAATTATTAGAGGTTATTTATCAAAAAAATATAGTCCCTTCTAGCCTCTCTTGCCAAGGATATAAATCCTCAAATTTTCCCTTAACTCAGGTGATTTAGGGGGATAATTATGAAGTTAAATTACCTGACTTTCTCATCTATCTGTTTAACGGTAATTTCCTTGATAATTATCGGCAGTCCAGCTATATCTTTAGCCGATCACAGATCACCAATAACTTTAGCTGCTAAGGATTTATCAAACCAGCAACAGGGACGAACAATTATTCTTAATGGTCGTTCTTTGCCCGTTTCTTGGCGACAGTGGACAACAGCAAATAGTACCAGAATCGCCATGGGTGACACGGGAGCAAGACAATTATTCGGCATGGATTTTCTTAGCACAAATGATCCAAAAAAGCAACCGATAAACTGGTTTAATTTACAAACTTTATCAGCTAATTTGATCGACTCTGATCGCTGGCTAGATGTTACGGATATTTTACTAAAAATGGGGGCGACAACCACTATTAATGGCGATAGTTTAACTATTAACTTTCCTGCTCCTCAGATTCAAGATATTCAGCTAGAAAATTATGGGGCAGTACAAAGGATTATTATTCAACTCGATCGCCCGACCTTTTGGCAAGTTAGTCAGGCAAAAAATGAAGCAGTGATTACCCTAGAAGGAAATGCCCAGCAATCGCTCATCTCTAGGTTTCAACCCCAAACTATCAGCAACAGTAATCAAAATAACGATGAAGATGATCTAGGTAACTCCAATAATAACTTAGCCACTCAGATCACTTCTTTAGAAAATAATGGAGTGATCAGTCGTTTAAAAATTAACCTTCCTACTGCCTACGGATTACAGATCAGCAGTGTGGATAATCCTCCCCGAATTATCATTGATTCTCGTCCCGATGCTATGGATGAAAAGCGCATTGTTTGGCAACCAGGGTTAGTCTGGAATCAAAAATATATCCAGTTAGATCAAGATTGGTTTCCCGTGACTTGGTTAGAAATCGATCCCAGAAATCCTCAGATAACTATTAAACCAATCACCGCTAATTCCACCTCAATGCGCGGCACTAATCCCCTGATCACGATTAATAGCGAAAGTAATGCGGTAGCGATGATTAATGGCGGCTTTTTTAATCGTAATAATCAGTTACCTTTGGGGGCAATTCGTGTGGATGGTAAATGGTTATCCGGACCAATTTTAAACCGAGGAGCGATCGCATGGGATAATCGTGGTAAAATCAGGATCGATCGCCTGAGTTTAGAGGAAACTCTCATTACTGCCACCGGACAACGTTTTCCCCTAACCCAGTTAAATAGTGCCTTTGTAGCAGCCGGCTGCAGTCGTTATACTCGTGATTGGGGAAGTAATTATCATCCCCTCACCGAGCGCGAAACCGGGTTAGTCGTGCAAGGCGATCGCATAACGGAGAAATTAAATAATCTTTTGCCACAGGATAGTATAGACATACCAGAAAATAGCTATTTAGTCATCTGCCGAAAGACAGATATTAATTTAAATATTGGTGAGAGAGTCAATCTCGATAGCGTCACCCTACCGAGAGATTTTGCTAATTATCCCCAGATTTTAGGTGCTGGTCCCCTATTATTGCAGAATGGGCGCATAGTTTTAGATGGAAATGCCGAAAAATTTAGTCCGGCATTCCAAAATCAACAAGCTTCCCGCAGTGCGATCGCAGTTAGTCAAGAAGGAAAAATTTTGCTAGTGGCTATCCATAATCGCGTCGGAGGAAGGGGGGCAACTTTAGGCGAATTAGCCCGAATTTTGCTGTTAATGGCGGCAAAGGACGGTTTAAACCTAGATGGGGGTAGTTCCACTGGAATAGCCTTGGCGGGTTATCTGCTCGATCGCTCTGCCGTTACCGCCGCAAAAGTCCATAATGGAATAGGAATATTTTTATCACCGTCTCCTTGAAGGGGGTGAAAACAATGGATAATAGCGACTGGATTAAACAATTGCTGCTGATGGGTATTGGCACTACTTCCATGGTGGCAGAAAAGATCAAAGAAGTGAGCGATGAATTAGTCAAAGACGGTAAAATCAATTCTGATCAGGCTAAAAACTTTGTCGATGATCTGATGACACAGATGAAGTCTGAACAGGGGAACTTCGAGAATAACTTAGAACGCTATATTCGCCATATTTTGCAGGATTTAGGGGTTCCCCGACAATCGGAAATGGACGAACTGCGGGGAAGGATTGATAGATTAGAACGACAGGTGAGAGACTTAGAGAATAAACTCTGGCGTTAGGGAACTATGAAATCAATGCGCGAAATCTTGCTCAGTTTTGCTATTATTGCGGTTTGTGGCTTATTTTTAATCGCTGCTTCCCTCTTTGGTGGGGGGGAAAAAACCAATGCGATCGCCGCAGAAATCGATCCACCCCCTATCACTCAAACTATTAATAAGGAAATCATCTCCATGGATTTAGATCAAGCAGTTACCACCGATTCGGGACTAAAATACATCGATATAGTGGAAGGAACCGGAGAAAGTCCCCAAAAAGGTCAAAAAGTGACTGTTCACTACACGGGAACCCTGACAGACGGCAAAAAATTCGATAGTTCCAAGGATCGCAATCAACCTTTTACCTTTACCATTGGAGTTGGTCAAGTGATCAAAGGATGGGATGAGGGAGTCGCATCGATGAAAGTCGGTGGGCAGCGTACCTTAATTATCCCCCCAGAATTAGGTTATGGTGCGCGGGGTGCTGGTGGGGTGATTCCTCCCAACGCGACTTTACTTTTCGATGTGGAATTGTTGGGAGTCAAATAAATAGGTTTTTCCTCTGATTTCTTACCTCTACCCGCATCGCTTCTGAATGCGGGTTTTTTGACAGATTGCCAGAAGCTAAGGGCAAAATCAAGAGGATTTAGTAAATTCTAGACCGTTTTCGCTGCCGTAACGTTCCATAAAACGCATAAAACGATCCCACTCTGCGGGAGAATTAAAAATAACCGTAGCTTCGATCGCCATGGGTTTACCGTTGATAAATTTGCCTTTTACTTCCCTGGTGACGATTTCCCCCTCCTCATCAATGAGATACATCCCCGTGATTTCCTCGGTTTGTTGATCTCCGAGGATAGTCGGTTGATCAAAATAAAATTTTGCCGATCCCTTCTCTCCCGTTTTCGTGCGACTTAAGCGGATATCGGGAACAACTGATTCTTTTAACCCCCTGGAAAACTGAATTTCTGCCATTACTTTTCTTTATCCTTCTCATAAAACACGCCTTTCTACATCATCTCACACCAAGTCGCAAGTAAAAAGCAGATGGGACAGCATAAGCTCAAAATATCAATACCAGTACCATTTTTCCTGATTCGTAGGCGGCCTATCCATTGGTAACATCTTTCTTTACATAGGGTCTGCTGAAAAAGTTTGTTGGTGGGGGCAGGGTGTGGGGTGTGGGGTGTGGGGTGTGGGGTGTAGGGTTTTCCCGATTTTGAGGTAGTCAGTTACCTAAAATTCAGGGAAAAAGTCCTGGAATTTTACCCGCGATCACTCCAATGGTCAGCACTTTTTGAGGGGAAAAAAGTCTAAAAACCTTATCCAACAATGTTTTTAGATTTATTCCAGCAGACCCTACATAAAATTTGACAAACAGACAAAAGTGTGCAATCTGGCTCAAGTTGGTTCTCTGAGGGAACTAATTTGATGGAATAGTTCCGGGGTTGTAGTCGGTTGTTAATTTCCATGTCCTCTATAGTACATCCCCTGTCGGGGTTCTGTCCCTTCTTAATAAAAACTTTTTATTGCGTGTGTTTTAACTTACTTGTGTCCTTAAATACTTCTTTTACTGCGTCAAATCACACAAGTCTTTATATGAAGGCTGTACGATCATGTTTGGTGTAGATTAAATTGTTGCCATTGCTTCCCGTTTCTCATCCAGACTGTGTTGAGATTTGTCAAAGCTAATTGCAAAAGTAATCTTTTACATCCAATGGTTTTTAAGTCTGTTAGCACGCTATGTCTATCGTAAGTAAACAAGAACCTAAGCTGGAAACGCTCACCCTATTTCAAAAACGCCCAAAAACGGCGTTCTGGGAGAGATTTTGGGGTGTGAGTATAATTAACCATCTCTGCCATTACTTTTGAAAAATTTGACTTAAACAAATTATGAATAGATATGCAGTCTATTAGCAGTTATCTTAACAGTGAGATACGAAGTTTCTGGTTTTAGAGAACGACGCAACGGCGGAACGTCGGAATATTATCTGATCGTCCAGAGATGATGACAAATACCGCCATACTTCATCCTCATGATAAACGCTATAATCTAAAAGTTGTTGCCAGTTGCTCATCATGAAAAAACTTACTTATTCATTGCTCCCCCTGGGGATTACTGTTGGACTTTGCCTAAACATTGCCCCTGCTTCCGCTAGTTTGGTGGTACAAAATGTCATTTCCAACGCCGCCCTTTCTATTGACGGCTTCGGAAGCACAACTAACAGTGGATTTATTCAAGCCAATATACCCACAGGTTCTACTATTCAGAGGGCTTATCTCTATGCCACTTCCGTCTGGGATATGAGTCCAGTTTACGGAGTAACTTTTAATGGGAGTACACTTTCCTTGGGTTCAGCAACTATTCTTGGTCCCAATCAAAACCCAGCCACCACCGCCCGTTGGGATGTCACCAGTATCATCGCTTCTTCTTTTACGGGAGGATTACAAGACTTTAGTATCGTTGAGAATGGCGATAACGATGGTGCGGTTCTTGTCGTTGCCTACAGCAATTCTTCTACCCAAGGTTTTACCTCGGTTATTTTAGACGGGGAACTGTCCACCGGGGGAGACACGAGCCAGTTTGATTTTGCCAGTCCTTACACTGGGGGAGATTTTCTGGTTTCCCTCGCCTCTAGTTATAGCCGTCAACCGAGTGGGCAAGCCACTGAGATTGACGTAACCACTAATTCGACCAATAATCGACGATTAACCAGTAGCGCAGGAGGACAGGATGATGGCGAAGGAGCCCGAGGAGGCTTAATAACTGTTGGGGGGATAGGTGACAGTCCTACTAACCCCGGCCCGTTCGATTCCCCCTTCAGTGGGCCGCGAATCGATGATGAATACTATAATCTCGCTCTTGGCAATAGTGCTAATCCTGACGCTTTTATCTCGCATGGAGATACCTTCCTGCGCTTAAAAACAGTGAACCCAACCAATGATGATAACGTTTTCGGAATGTTTATCACCAGTGAATTTAAGATCACTGCCACTCCCGTCCCCGAGCCATCCATGACACTGGGCATTTTTGGTATCGGTGCCATCGGAGCCTTAATATCTCGTCGTGGTAAAAAATCCTAACAGAAAATAAACCTGACAATTTAAGGCTGTAAATTGCGGTAAAAAGCCATAAAATGTTCAATTGTGGTTTTTTATCGCTTTTTTTACCGCAAAATCACATTTACCTAGGGTTTGCTGAAAAAGTTTTCGGTGGGGGTAGGGTGTGGGGTGTGGGGTGTGGAGTGTAGGATTTTACCGATTTTCATCTGCTCAATTACCTAATTTTCAGGGAAAAAGTCCCGGAATTTTCCCCCTGCTCACTCCCAGACGAGGCACTTTTGGATTTCAAAAAGGTCAAAAGCCTTATTTTAAAAGGGTTTTACCATTATTCAGCAACCCTACCTAGTTTCTAGGTTTTTACCGTTCCAAGATAAAATTTGAGCTTCAACCTAAATCACCGTAAGAGAGTCTCGGAGTGCAATCAGTGGCAAAATCAAGGCTATGATCGATCACTGATAACCAATAACTGAGATGAGATGGTTTTATTAGAAGCAGCGGTTCATTCTTCCCTACGCGCTTTTTTACGCGAACAAGGACGCTTTTACTGGTCTCATCATCTCACTATGGGGCGACTGGTGGCTAGAGCTTTACGCCTAAAACGTTCCTCTCTCATACAAACTGGAACTACTCTCACCCGTTATTGTCTCAGTTATCTCACCCCAGCCCTTTTGGGTAATACACCTGTTCTGATTGTTGCCCCAGAGTCGGAAGTAAACCTACTGTTAGAAGTGGAAATACCCCGTCTGCAAGCATGGTTACAAACTCAGCGAGATATCCTCAAAAGCGATCGCTTTCCGGCTAATTTTACCGGTTTACTCCTCACCACACCCCAACAATGGTTAGAGGATAAATTGGGCAATCTCGGTCATTTTCCCCAGAATATCGCCACTATAATTGATCGAGCCGAAGATTTAGAAACTTGTCTAGTAGATTATCTCACCGTCACCATTACTCCCGAACAATGGTCTGCTTTAGAGTCAGCATATCCCCAGCATAGAGAGTTTATAGACTTAATTAAAGCACAACTTAGCCAAAGTATTCTTGGTCATCCAATTAATCCCTATAATTGCTATCTTATCGATGCCAAAGAAAAAGAATATATAATTGCTCTCCTGCAACGCTTGCATCAAGACTTAACCACTGATTCTGCTTGGCAACTTTTAGCGGCAAAAATCCCCGAGCATAATTATCTCCTCTGGACATCAGTAGATCGAGAGCGAGAAGAATTTACCCTAAAAATCAGTCCTTTGGAGGTGGCTAGTTTTTTCAAACCGATTTGGCAGCAGCAACCCTTTGTTTTAATCGGCAGTTTTTTAGATAGCGAAAAATCCGCTAATTTATACCGTCAAAATCAGGGTATCGGAGATATTTTAACTCTAAAGTTTGCAGCTGATCGCGAAAGTGAATATATTCATTTATATCTACCCGATCGCATCAGCGCCCCCAACACCCCCGAATTTCAACCGATGTTATTAAAGCAAGTGCGGGAATTAGTTAGTGCTAATCATACCAGTGAACAACCGATCGTGATCCTGATTGAAGATGTTCCTCTCAAGGCACAAATTGCCACCCAAATCGCAGCCGATTACGGTTCGCGAGTGCAAGTGGAAAAAACTGAAATTAATAGTAATACTATTCTCGTTTGTGGTTGGCAATTCTGGCAAACCCATCAAGAAAAATTTCTTACTCCCAGTTTATTAATTATCGCAACTTTACCCTTACCTTCCCCCGAAAATCCTCTCGTTGCTGGCAAAATTGCTTACTACAAACGACAACATCTCGACTGGTTTCGTGCCTATCTTTTACCCACAGCAGTGAGGGAAATTCAGCAATCTGTTCAGTCTCTCCGGGAGTGTCAGGGTTGTGTGGCTGTCCTCGATAATCGTGTCAATGCTCGCAGTTATGGCCGACAAATTCTCTCCGCTTTAGAACCCTATGCTAAAGTCAATTATCTCGATCAACAATTTTTTCAAGATAAAGATTAAATCAGTTATCAGTTATCAGTTATCAGTTATCAGTTATCAGTTATCAGTTATCAGTTATCAGTTATCAGTTATCAGTTATCAGTTATCAGTTATCAGTTATCAGTTATCAGTTATCAGTTATCAGTTATCAGGTTACTGATAAAATCTCCCCCAGAGCCATATTTCCAACTATCCAAATAACGATGATAAAGATATTTTTGCTTGTCGGGTAACTTTTCTAAAACAGGTTGTAAGTTGGCTGCCAAGGGATATAAACAACTATACAAAGCTAAATTAAAATAATGCCCCGTCCAATCAATAAAAGGACTGATACCCACTTGTGGAATCATCGGTAAAACTAATTGAGGATTAACCAAAGGCAAAGTTTTTGAGAGGGAAGAAAACTGCACCACATCCTGTAAAAACGGTTTTAATACCTCATCTCCCAACTTATCCATTACCCGAAAAACTCCACTCATTAAGTCATTAATTTGATTGGGATTAGGGTTAGCAGACATCCGGACACTCATGGTTTTTTGAAATAGCCACGTTACCGATATATTTGGTTGATAGGGTTGTAAAAGAGCTAAATCTTCTCGGTTTAAAGCATCGATTTGTAAAGCTTCCTCGATGGCAAAAGTTAGCCTTTTTAAATGCCTAACCATTGCCCCAAAACCGCCAAAACTTACCGGAGATTGACTACCGCTACTATCTCCCACTGCCAGAATTCTTGACCAAGGCATTTTTAAAGGACTTTGACGATAGGCAGGGAAAAAACCCGCTAGAAAACGCTGAAACTTTACCGCTTCTAAATCCACCTTTTGATACTCCGGCAGTAATCTTAAATACTCCCCCATCAAAAATTCTAAACTAAAGCGATCAGGATGGGTATCGAGATAGGTAAATAAATAAGTTGTCCGACCATCCCTAGCGGGAAATGCTTCCCAAAAGTATTGACATTGGTGCAAGATTGGGGTAAAAGAATAAATCAAATCACCAGTTTCATTACTGGGAAAACCCTGACCGCAACTACCCACCACTAAACAAACTCCATCGGGTTTTTCTCCTTTTCTTGCCTGTTTTGCAATTGGCGAAAAATGACCCATGGCATCGATTAATAAACGGGTTTTTAAAGTCATTTCTCCCGTTTTAACCATTACCCCATCGGGATGAATAATTGCCCCGCTAAACCCCGAATTTTCTAATAACTTTCCTCCCGCTTGCAAAAACTTAGTTTTTAAAGTCTCTAGCAAATAAACTGGATCAACACCAATATTTAAAATATCTCTGACCCAAAGCTCATAACCTTGATAAAATCTCACCCTAGCAGGATTATATTCCGTCGCTATTGCTTGATTTAATTCAACTTCGGTCAATAAATCTAACTCTAAAAAACTGCTTAATTCTAAACGGGAAATATTCCACTCCTGCTCACGACCGCGCAGAATACCTCTTTCTAATAATGCCACACGCCAGCCCCTAGTTTGCAAAGCAGCCCCGATAAAAATTCCTAGGGTTCCCCCCGCAATAACTAGATCAAAATCCGTCTCTCCTAAAGATTCTTGACTTTGATTAATTACCGTAGGAATAAGCGGATTTTCTAAACGCAAAGCTTGCCAAGTTTGATCGCTGGCTCGCAATTGTTGTAAACTCTGAGGAGATACTCGATCGAGTAAAGATGCAACTAAAGACATAATCTTATATCAGTTATCAGTTATCAGTTATCAGTTATCAGTTATCAGTTATCAGTTATCAGTTATCAGTTATCAGTTATCAGTTATCAGTTATCAGTTATCAGTTATCAGTTATCAGTTATC
>NZ_JADBVE010000164.1:0-84872 GCF_020245285.1 Microcystis sp. M31BS1 | reverse complement strand
TGATAACTGATAACTGATAACTGATAACTGATAACTGATAACTGATAACTGATAACTGATAACTGATAACTGATAACTGATAACTGATAACTGATAACTGATAACTGATAACTGATAACTGATAACTGATATAAATTATGGCTCGTGTAATTGTGGTGACATCGGGAAAGGGAGGAGTCGGTAAAACGACGGTAACGGCGAACTTAGGTTCAGCTTTATCTCAATTGGGCTGTCGAGTCGCCCTTGTCGATGCCGATTTCGGACTAAGAAATCTCGATTTATTGTTAGGATTAGAACAGCGTATCGTTTATACTGCCCTCGATGTGGTGGCGGGAGATTGTAGCCTTGATAAAGCTTTAGTTAAGGATAAAAGACAGGAAAATCTGGTTCTATTACCGGCGGCACAAAACCGCACCAAAGAGGCAATTACTGCCGATCAAATGAAGGATTTAGTCGCCCAATTGTCAAAAAGTTACGACTATGTATTGATTGATTGCCCAGCGGGAATTGAAATGGGTTTTCGCAATGCGATCGCCGCCGCCCAGGAAGCGATCATAGTTACTACCCCAGAAATGTCGGCGGTGAGAGATGCCGATCGCGTGGTGGGATTACTAGAAAGCGAGGATATTAAGAGTATCCGTCTGATTGTCAACCGGCTGCGGCCAGAAATGATCCAACTTAACCAGATGATCAGCGTCGAGGACATTCTCGACTTATTGGTAATTCCCCTGTTGGGGATTATTCCCGACGATCAAAGAATTATTATTTCCACTAATAAAGGGGAACCATTAGTATTAGAGGAGAAGACCTCTCTCCCCTCCATGGCCTTTAGAAATATTGCCCAGCGTTTACAGGGTCGCGATGTGCCGTTTCTAGATTTAATGGCCGGTCAAGAAGGTTTTCTTACTCGTCTGCGTCGTCGCTTGTTTGGGCCTTAAACTCTCTCATCTCAACCCCTTAACCTACTATGAATGACCTGATCGATAAACTTCTAGCATGGCGCGGTTCGGGCAAAAGTGGCGACCAAGCTAAAAAACGCTTAAAACTTATTCTGGCCCATGATCGCGCCGATCTTAGTCCCGAAATTCTCAATATGATGCGTCAAGAAATCTTAGAAGTGGTCAGTCGTTATCTTGATATCGACACCGAGGAAACCGAGTTGCTCCTAGAAAGTGACCAACGAACTACAGCCCTGATTGCTAATTTTCCGATTCGTCGCATCAAACGCCGTCCTTTAACCGAGAAATTGCCATGAAAACTCAACCGATCGAGCTTTGGCTTAGTCTAGCGGTCAGTCCCTTTCTTTTATCCTATCTGGCCCTGGGTTCCCTCAATCATTGGTTAATTGAATTGGGCCGGGAAAGTGAGGAATTATTTCGCGGCGATCGCTTGCCCCTTCTCAATATTCCCGATCAGTTACCGGTCAACAGTGACCAATAATCCAAGAAAAAAATCCTTTTGCCCCCTGAAAAGAGGCAATAATAGTGAAATTTTTGTTAAAAATCGGAAAAAATGTGATTCTTTGGCATATAATCTCATTTTTGACCAACCCTAAAGAACTAAGCTAAGACGCATCTTAACCGCCTATCCTTAGATTAGCTGAATTTCCCCCAATCCCTTTACTATTGCCTCTTGCCTCTTGCCTCGTCTCAACAAGCAATTTAAATGCGCGGGCAGCTTAATCCCGATCTATCAGTGATCAGTGATCAGTTATTGGTTTGATAGAGTTTTTCATTTCAAGGCAGTTAATCCCTATTTTCACTGATTACTGTTTACTGATTACTGATTACTGTTTACTGTTTACTGTTTACTGATTACTGATTACTGAAATTATGAGCGTCCTTGTCCCCTCAACCGAAACCGAACAGGATATTTTCAGCACTTCCAACCTGTTTCTGCAGCAAAGACTGAAATTAATCGAAGATTTATGGAAAGAAGTCTTAGTCTCCGAATGTGGTCAAGAATTAGTCGATTTACTGGAATTACTGCGCCATCTCTGTTCTGAGGAAGGACAAGTGACCGATGATAGTCCGGAAGCAATGATCGCCAAAATGATCGAAGACTTGGAACTAGGGGAAGCGATCAAAGTTACCCGCGCTTTTGCCCTCTATTTCCAGTTAATAAATATAATCGAACAACACTACGAACAAAGGGATCAGCAACTACTGCGACGGACGGTGATCGGGGAAGAAAACGAAAGTCCCAAGACAGACCCACCGCAAAAAAGCCTTTTAGCCACCATTGTCGGGGCTGATTGGCTAGAAAAAACCCTGAACGAGTCCGATCACTCCGGCCCAAAATCGGGACTATTTCACTGGTTATTTCCCTATCTCAAACAGGTGAACGTCCCCCCCCAGGAAATCCAGCGTCTTCTCGATCAATTAGATATTCGTCTGGTTTTCACGGCCCACCCCACGGAAATTGTCCGTCATACCATTCGCATTAAACAGCGCCGCATCTCGGGCATTCTCGAAAAACTCGACCAAGCAGAAGAAATCTTTCGCAGTATGGGGTTAACTAACTCCAGAGAAGCACAAACAGTCACCAAACAGTTAAAAGAAGAAATTCGTTTTTGGTGGCGAACAGATGAACTACATCAATTTAAACCCACCGTCGTCGATGAGGTGGATTATGCCCTGCACTACTTCGATGAAGTTCTCTTCGATTCCCTACCCCAGTTAACCCTGCGTCTGCAGCAAAGCCTACAATCCTCCTTTCCCCGTTTACAAGCGCCGAAAAATAACTTCTGTCGCTTCGGTTCTTGGGTGGGGGGGGATCGGGATGGCAATCCCTCCGTTACCCCCGAAGTCACCTGGAAAACCTGCTGTTATCAGCGCAATCTCGTTATTAAAAAATATCTCGATGCTATTCGCGACCTGACCAGTATTTTAAGTGCCTCCCTGCACTGGTGTCACGTCTTGCCGGAGTTGCTGGACTCCCTGGACAGAGATAAGCAGCAAATGCCCGAAATCTATAGCCAGTTAGCAATCCGCTACCGTCAGGAACCCTATCGCCTCAAATTGGCCTTTATTCAAAAACGTCTGGAAAATACACGCGATCGCAATAATCGCCTCAATGATCCGGAAGAACGACAGTTATTAACTAAACTCAACGAAACCAACATCTATCGCTCTGGTTCCGAGTTTTTAGCCGAATTACAGCTATTACAGCGCAGTCTCTTGCAAACCGGTCTTTCCTGTCAAGAACTCGATCGACTGATCGCCCAAGTGGAGATTTTTGGCTTTGTCCTGACTCAGTTAGATTTTCGGCAAGAATCCACCCGTCACGCCGAATGTATCGAAGAAATCGCCGCCTATCTCGGAGTTTTACCCAAACCCTACGGCCAATTAACCGAATCAGAAAAAATCGCCTGGTTAGTGGCGGAATTAAAAACCCGTCGCCCCTTAATTCCCCGGGAAATGCCCTTCTCGGAAAGAACCTGCGAAACCATTGAAACCCTGCGAGTTTTAAGAAGTCTGCAAGGGGAATTCGGTCTGGAAATCTGCCAAACCTACATTATCAGCATGACCAACGAGGCCAGCGATGTGCTAGAAGTGCTGTTATTAGCCCAAGAAGCCGGTTTATACGACCCTGCCACTAGCCGCAGTTCCCTCCGCATTGTTCCCCTCTTTGAAACCGTCGATGACCTCAAACACGCCCCCGGCATCATGCAGACTTTGTTTGAATTGCCCCTCTACCGGGCAGCCCTAGCCGGCGGTTACGACCATTTAGGGGCTTTAAACGGGGAGGAAGTGACCCCGGAACCGGCCATCCTCGAACCGGGTAATTTACAGGAGATTATGGTGGGTTACTCCGATAGTAATAAGGATTCCGGCTTTTTAAGCAGTAATTGGGAAATTCATAAGGCCCAGAAGGCTTTACAAAAAACCGCTAAACAATACGGCTTGGATCTACGTCTTTTTCATGGCCGGGGCGGTTCCGTCGGTCGGGGTGGTGGACCTGCCTACGCCGCTATCCTCGCCCAACCCCGGGGAACGATTAACGGTCGCATTAAAATCACCGAACAAGGCGAGGTTTTAGCCTCGAAATACTCTTTACCAGAATTGGCCTTGTATAACCTCGAAACGGCCGTAACGGCAGTCATACAGGCAAGTTTACTGGGCAGTGGTTTTGATGATCTCGAACCCTGGAATCGCATCATGGAGGAGTTGGCCACCCGTTCACGGCAAACCTATCGCAGTTTGATTTATGAAGAACCGGACTTTTTAGACTTCTTTCTGTCCGTAACTCCCATTCCTGAAATTAGTCTTTTACAGATTAGTTCCCGACCGGCGCGCCGGAAAAGTGGTCAACAGGATTTAAGTACCCTGCGGGCAATTCCCTGGGTATTTAGTTGGACTCAAACCCGTTTTCTTTTACCAGCTTGGTATGGTTTAGGGACAGCTTTGCAGATGTTTCTCGATGATTCTCCTAACCGAAATTTAGAATTGTTGCGCCATTTTTATCACAAGTGGCCCTTCTTCCAGATGGTGATTTCTAAAGCAGAAATGACTCTATCGAAGGTGGATCTACAGATTGCCTATCACTACGTCAGTGAACTTTCTAAACAGGAAGATCGAGAACGTTTTCAACGTCTGTTTGAAAGGATCAAAGAGGAATATAATCGCACTAGCGAGATTGTTCTCCAGATCACCGGCGAGAAAAATTTATTAGATAATGATCCGAATTTACAGCGCTCGGTGCAGTTACGCAACGGTTCGATCGTTCCCCTCGGTTTCCTACAGGTGTCTCTCCTCAAGCGTTTACGTCAATACAATAGTCAAGCTCAATCCGGTGTGATTCATTTCCGCTATTCTAAAGAGGAGTTATTAAGGGGCGCTTTAATGACGATTAATGGTATTGCCGCAGGGATGAGAAATACCGGTTGATTACAGATAATTAATGGTAGTTTTCGGGTGGTTATCTTGAAGGTAATCCACCCTATTTTTAAAATTTGTCAACTTTTTGTAGAACTTCTACGAATACTAAATACGTTGAGTAACGCACAGAAAACGGGTTTCTCGGAGAAACCCGTTTTCTACTCATGCACTCATGCAAAAAGGGGAATAAATAATCAGTCTTTAATAACCAGATTTAGTATTACTTCCGATTTTATCACTTAATCCAAGCTTTTGGGGGGTTCTATTGGCTAATATTACTATCACTTATTGACTAAAAATGAAGATTTTACTGCTAACAGTTGACAATTGATGAGCGACCCCGAAGAGAGGCAATTAAGCTCACTGGTGTGTCGGAAGATTAGAGATTGTGCCAAAATGGAGAAAGTGACCCAAGGATTACAGGTAAATTGTTAAAAAAAGGATCGAGTAACCGTGACTGATACGAACTTAGATATACTATCCCTGACGGATCCAGCGATCGCAGGGATTTTGCAAAAAGAACTACAACGTCAAAGAGATCACCTAGAATTAATCGCTAGTGAAAACTTTACCTCGGCTGCCGTCATGGCCGCCCAGGGTTCGGTTTTAACCAACAAATACGCCGAAGGACTGCCAAAAAAACGCTACTATGGCGGTTGCGAATACATTGACGAAGCGGAACAATTAGCGATCGATCGGGTTAAACGACTATTTGGGGCAAACCACGCTAACGTACAACCCCACTCCGGCGCCCAAGCTAATTTCGCCGTTTTCCTGACCCTCTTGCAGCCCGGCGATACGATTATGGGCATGGATCTCTCCCACGGTGGTCATCTTACCCACGGTTCCCCCGTTAACGTTTCCGGAAAATGGTTCCGAGTCGTACAGTACGGAGTAAGTCCCGAAACCGAACTCCTCGACTACGATCTCATCCTTGACATCGCCCGCAAAGAAAAACCCAAACTAATTATCTGCGGTTATTCTGCCTACTCGCGCCGGATTGATTTCGAGAAATTCCGCGCCATCGCTGACGAAGTGGGGGCCTACTTGATGGCAGATATCGCCCATATTGCCGGTTTAGTGGCCACTGGTCATCATCCTAACCCCCTACCCCACTGTCATGTGGTCACTACCACCACTCACAAAACCCTGCGCGGTCCTAGGGGGGGGTTAATTATGACCAAAGACGAGGAATTAGGCAAAAAATTCGATAAATCCGTCTTCCCCGGTACCCAAGGCGGACCCCTAGAACACGTGATTGCGGCGAAAGCTGTGGCTTTTGGGGAAGCATTGAAACCGGAGTTTAAAATCTATTCGGGCCAAGTAATCGCTAATGCCCAAGCTTTGGCCGGTCAGTTGAAGGCTAGAGGGATTAAAATTGTCACCGATGGTACGGATAATCACTTGATGTTACTCGATTTAAGATCCGTGGGCATGACCGGGAAAGAAGCCGATCGCTTGGTGAGTACCATTAATATTACCGCTAATAAAAACACTGTTCCCTTCGATCCCGAGTCTCCCTTTGTCACCAGTGGTCTGCGCTTGGGTTCCCCGGCTATGACCACCAGAGGACTAGGAGAAACGGAATTTATCGAGATTGGCAACATTATCGCCGATATTCTCCTTAATCCAGGTGATGAAGCCCTGGGAACTGCTTGCCGTCAACGGGTAGGGAAACTCTGTGAAAGCTTCCCCCTCTATCCCCATCTCCATATTTCCGTCCCCGCCTTGGCCTAAAAAGAGAGATAATAAAAGTTCATAATTGGCGATTGCCTGTCAGTGGCCAATTGTGAATTAAATCGCCCCCCAATTCCCATGTCCGGAGATTTATACTATCTAATTGCTTTTCTGATCGCCCATACCGTTGTACTTTGGAGTACCCCCCTCGTCAGAACCGTCGGACTGAAAAGCGGTTACGTCGATAAACCCAACGAAAGAAAGGTCCATGAAAGGCCTATGGTTCGACTGGGGGGAGTTTCGATTTTTGTCGGCGCTTTAACTGCCCTCCTGATCGTTTGGTGGTTGGGAGGGTTTGCTGGTTTAAACAGCGATCGAGAATGGGAAGTGTGGGGCGTAACCCTAGGCGGTTTGGGCTTTTTTCTCATCGGTCTAGCGGATGATCTTTTTAATCTTTCGCCCCTCAATCGTCTGGTAATGCAGTTTAGCGTCGCTTTTCTAGCTTGGCAAGCTGGGGTGAGGATCGATTTCCTCTCTATTCCCTTCGGCGATTTATTACAAATTCATTGGCTAAGTTTACCGATTACTCTCCTCTGGTTAGTGGGGATGGCTAACGCGATTAATTGGATTGACGGTTTAGATGGATTAGCGGCGGGAGTTTCGGGTATATCTGCCGTGGTGATTTTGGTTGTAACTTTGGTGATGGGACAACCGGCCGCCGCTATTATCGCCGCCGCTTTAGCGGGTGGGGCCTTGGGTTTTCTGCGTTACAATTTTAACCCCGCCCAAATTTTTATGGGGGATGGTGGGGCCTATTTTATGGGTTTTACCCTGGCGGGTGTGGCGGTGATTGGATTGGCTAAAACTACTGCTGTGACTACCGTTGCCGTTACCGCCGTCTTACTACCCTATCTCATCCTCGCGGTTCCTCTCCTCGATATGTCCACGGTGATTATTTCCCGTCTCAAACGCGGAAAATCCCCTTTTGTGGCTGATAAACGTCATTTACACCACCGTTTACTAGAAGCGGGTATCTCTCACCGTCTGACAGTATTATTTATCTACGCCCTAACTCTCTGGGTGGGCAGTTTAGCCCTCGGTTTCTCCAATGTTCCCAGTGGTTGGGGTTTTGCCTTTGGTGCGACTCTCCTCCTCGGTTACGTCGGTTGGCAAGTCTGGCGCAATCGTGGCAGTGAACCGTAAGCCATCTTAAACTAGAAAAAAGATTAATAATTAAGATAGCGGCAGGATAAATCTGGGAGTTTAGCAAATGTCTAACGAAACTGTAACTTATTCCCTAGAAGCAGTCCTGACAAGGATTGAGGGAAAAATCGACTCTTTACAAAGAGATGTTAATGAGCGTCTCACTAAGCTAGAGATAGGACAATCAGAAATAAGAGGGGATATTAAAGCCCTAGATTCTAAAGTTATGGAAATAGAAAAGCGTATTGACGACCTGAATGCACGGGTGAATATTACCACTAACGGGTTTCTTGGCATTGTCGGAATTTTGGTGACAGGAATACTAGGCATTCTGGGAAAAATCGTCTTTTTCCCTAATCCCTAAAAGTTATCCTTAGTCGTACCTATGGGCAATTTTGATGCCTTGTCGATTAGAGAAAAAATCAGCAAAAGTAGGAGTTTAGTAAAATGTCTAACGAAACCGTAACTTATTCCCTAGAAGCAGTCCTGACAAGGATTGAGGGAAAAATCGACTCTTTACAAAGAGATGTTAATAAGCTAGAGATAGGACAATCAGAAATAAGAGGAGATATTAAAGCCCTAGATTCTAAAGTTATGGAAATAGAAAAGCGTATTGATGACCTGAATGCACGGGTGAATATTACCACTAATGGGTTTCTTGGCATTGTCGGAATTTTGGTGACAGGAATACTAGGCATTCTGGGAAAAATCGTCTTTTTCCCTAATCCCTAAAAGTTATCCCTAATGGTAATTCGTACAGATTTGTTTACTCTACAATTTTCAAGGATACAGAGAAAAATGATCTGCAAAAATCCCTCTTTCCGTTCTCCTCTCTGCGACTGTAGTGCCTCTGCGTCAAACAAAAAATATAAAACTCAAGCCCTAATTACAGTAATTCTATATTGATTTTCTGTCACCACAACTTCAGTGGATAATCTTTCTTCCATTGGTAAAGCATTTTTCCTCCTATCAAAGATAAATAACCAACCAAAATCTAAACCCAAACGTCCTAAATAAGATTCTAATTGTTCAATTCCATCAGCTTGCGGATCGCGTTTTTTATCCCGCCATACTTTTAATTCAATCCCTAAAATTACATCTTTATACTGCAAACATAAATCCATTCTATCGCTACCAATTGCATATTCCCTTTCTAAAACTCCCCCACCATTAACCACACGATGTAAAAAAGCCATTAATACTATATGCGGAGCAATTTCATGGTAAGCAGCACTACTTAATAATGGTTCTCCATGTTGTCGCCAAAACCTGAGAAATGCTGTTAATAAAGCATCTATATTTAATTCACCTTTTGCTGTCAACCAACTAGGACTAATTAAAGGTAAACTGTCCTGAGTTCCTTGGACTAAAACGCGGGGAATAACTTCACGATATATGGGGTTAGAAATAACTAATCCCCCCATCGGATCACGTCGTAATAATCCTAAATCTATTAAATATTGGCGATCATCTGCTAGGGTATCGGGTAAGGTTTGCCCTGCTAAAATTGGTTCAATAATGTTTTTAACTCGTTTTTCTCTGAGTTTTTCCGCTAAACTATCTAAATGAGTATCCTGACGATTAATTAATATTTCTTTGGCTGTTAAAATATGTTTTTTAGTAATAGTAATACTTCTATCTTTTACCATTTTTTCTACAATTTCTTTAGCTAAAGCATTGACTAGCCAAGGTTGTCCTTGGGTTAAATTAAACGCTGTTTCTATTGCTTCTGTTGTAAAAAGTTGTCCAGTTGCTGCTGTATGTTGTTGATATAATTCTCCCACTTCTGCCAGATTAAAATTTCGCATAGTAAGAGAAGCAACTTTTATATTAAAAGGACTAGATGTATTTAATCTATCACTACCTCCCGATGCTACTTTATAATCTCGCACATCTCGTAAACCAATTAATCCTACTGATGAGGGAAAATTTTCTGGACGGTTAGGAAAACCATCTCTTAACTGTCGTAAAACTGATATTAATGTTTGGTCTTGTAAAGATTCAATTTCATCTATAAATAATACTATGGGACGATTGATAGCTTTTGCCCAACCTCTTAAAAAAGCCTTTATTCTGCTTCCTGGTTCTTCCTGTTGCCATTGTTTAACAGGTGGTTGGAAATCTTCAGGTAAACTATCTTGAATTGTATTATACCAAGTTCCTAAAATTGCCAATTCTGCGGCACTAGGATCATGATTAAATGCACTTCCTACTTCTACAGATACCATGACTGCGGCATAATTTCCAGTATCAGTAAGTTGTTTTGCTAGGGATAACATAGCGGTGGTTTTCCCGGTTTGTCGTGGTGCATGAAGGACAAAATAACTTTCTTGTTCAATTAGCTCCTCTAAATCTGGTAATCGTACTGTGGGAGATAACATATAGTGGATATCGTCTTTACAGGGACCGGCAATATTAAACCAGCGAGTCATAGAATTTTGGTAATAGGTGAACTCTTTAAGTTTACACTATCTATAATTATGTTGGTATCAAGCAAGATTTTCACAGGTTATGTTTCTCCTTTAAATATTCCCATTTAGCTTGATCTGGATCAAAGTCTGCTGGAATGGCAGGGGCATTTTCAAATAAACCCTGAAATGCTTTGATCCTAGATTTTCTTTTTGGTGTTTCTGGTGCTGGTTCAGTGGTTGGGGTTGTGGTATGCTCAAGGGTGTCTGTGGCTGCCCAAACTACAATTTCCACGTTTCTGGGGGGTAAATTCAGGGGTTCGGTAATCAGCAACTTACCAGATTGATCAATTTTTCCTTTGAGTTTGTATGCTTGCATGATGTTTTTTATGATAATCTGTTTTTATATTATTATCTCAAATTGGCTCAATAGGAGGTTATTAACTAAATGTACACCTTAAAAATTAGTAGAGTTGGAAATTACTTGTCTATAACATTACCTCAAGAAGTCCTAGAAAAACTTAAAGTTCAAGAAGGAGACAGTGTATTTGTCACTGAAACACCAACAGGTATTATTATAACTGCTGGTAATCCTGATTTTGAGAAAGCAATGGAGGCTTACAGAAAAGTCAGCACAAAATACAGAAATGCACTTCATGAGTTAGGGAAATGAATGGAATTTTCTGGTTAGATGAAATAATTGTTAAAGCTATACATGAAGACCAATTAATACAGCATGGTGGTCTTGCAGGTGTGCGAGATAACAATTTGTTTTTAGCTAGTTTAGATAGACCGAAAAATTTATTTGCTTATGGTGAACCTACACCCAGTATATTTGATTTAGCTGCGGCTTATGGTTATGGATTTGCTAAAAATCATGCTTTTATAGATGGTAATAAACGGATAGCTTTCGTAGTAATGGCTATCTTTCTGGAATTAAATGGATATTCGTTGGATGTTCCAGAACCCGAAGTTGTTTTAATAATGGAACGACTAGCAAACGGTCAAGAAAGTCAAGAAACTATATCAGAATGGCTGCAAGAAAATTCTATTAAATATTAAAGGTTATCTGTGGCTGCCCAAACTACAATTTCCACGTTTCTGGGGGGTAAATTCAGGGGTTCGGTAATCAGCAACTTACCAGATTGATCAATTTTTCCTTTGAGTTTGTATGCTTGCATGATGTTTTTTTAGGACTTACGCAAGACGTGGCTGAACGCCTTATTCTTGCGTAGGGGTAATTCATGAGTTACCCCTACTTTCGGTCTTTTTTGCGTAAGTCCTGTTTTTATGATAATCTATTTTTAGATGATATCATATTGATCAAAATTCACTCTCTAAATTTGGGTTTAAATTATGATAACTACACTAATTGAACGGGAAGCAGAACCAATTTTAATTAGTGACCTAACCTGGAGAGAATTTAAAGCTGTTGAACAGCTAATTGAGCGCCGATGGTTAAGGTTATCTTTTTTAGATGGAGTTTTGGAGATTAGAAAAATGCCAAGGAAAAAACACGAAACTATCAAAGAACGTATTGGTGCTTTACTAGAAATTTATTTAGAATTTTTGGGATTAGATTTTACTCCTACTGGTTCTGTCACCTTAGAAAATGAATTTGAAAAGGTTAAAAAAGAAGGTGATGAATCTTATGAATTGGGAGCAAATAGAAAACATCCTGATTTAGTGATTGAGGTGGTTGTTAGTAGTGGAGGGATTGATAAACTGGAAGCATACAAACGGTTA
The DNA here is from genome assembly GCF_020245285.1 of Microcystis sp. M31BS1. Classification (NCBI taxonomy): domain Bacteria; kingdom Bacillati; phylum Cyanobacteriota; class Cyanophyceae; order Chroococcales; family Microcystaceae; genus Microcystis; species Microcystis sp. M31BS1. Next base: position 72,958 of record NZ_JADBVE010000164.1, on the reverse strand, counting down.
CAAATTCCTGAAGTTTGGTTTTGGATGAATGATGATTTATTGTTTTATAGCTTAGGGAATGATGGTTATGATGCTGTTAGTAAATCGCAACTTTTACCAAGTTTAGATATAGGTTTATTGCTGCGTTGTATTAATATAGACAATCATGCTCAAGCACTGCGGGAATTTAGAGCAGGGATCAAAATTATTGAACCAACATAACAATATAAAATGGTGATTTTTTCCGCCTATCTAAAGATTATGTCGGATTAAATAATTGGCTGAGTTGTCAAGATTTTTAGACTGCCAAGATCAATTATCTATCTCAGCCCAAAATGGATGTCCTTTCTTGATAATGTGTCTTTCTGCTACTAACATTATTATTCGTTGTCTTTTAACTCAGCTAGGCTCTTTTCTGTCTTTCTTTTCGACCTTCTTAATCCGTAAATTCGAGAACAAAAAGAGGTGATAATGGCTATTAAATCTGACATAAACTCATCTTGCTTATCCTCACTTTGATTGACAATCTCCACTTTTTTATCTAGTTTTTTTAACAAGATTTCTAGATAATTAGTCCCCAATCTGGCTAGACGGTCTTTGTGTTCAACAATTAAAACATTATAATTGGGGTCAACTAGAATTTTGGCTAATTGTTGGCGATTATCGTTTAATCCACTGCCTACTTCTTTGACAACTTTGTAGATTTTGTCGCCTCTAGCAACAGCATAATCTTTTAATCGGTCAGCTTGTCTATCTAGATTGTCTTTATTTTCGGCGCTGGAAACCCTTGCATAAATGCAAGCTATCAAGTCGGGTTTTGAATGGTTGTCATCCGTTATGATAATTGTACCAGAAGGCAATTGATAACCTGTTAAATTCCCTTGTTTCCACCATCTCCAAGCCGTTCGATAACTTATTGCTGCTTTTTTTGCATAGTCTGATAGTTTCATGTCCACATATTGCCATGTTTGACTATATCTGACAATATTTGTCTTGAAACTTTACAATACCCTCCGCTCAAAGACAGGGACAACCTTTGATCCTAGCCCATCGATAGAAAAACTACTATTAGGGCCACTGGTAGCAACAAGGTGAACGGTGACAGAACTTAACGGCCTATGATTAAAGAAACGAGGAATCAGAACCCTAAATAAATCCTCGCTTGCCTTGATTCTCCCTGATAATTATGGGACTTTTTGCCCGTCACCAAAACCTCCATCAGTGGTTTAAATCCCAACACTTCGGACGTAGCGCGACCGATAGTCGTTATGCTTTACTGGTAGCCTGTTTAATCGGAATTCTCTCCGCCCTTGCCGCTATTATTCTGAAATTGGGCATCGGTTGGTTAGGTGGTTGGCGGGTGCATCTAGTAGCCAATTCCTCTCCTTTCCTAGTTTTGCCCCTCGGCGGTTTTCTGCTTGGTTACAGCGCCGGCTGGATTGTCGAACACTTCTCCCCCGCGGCCGCCGGGGGTGGTATTCCCCAAGTAAAAGCGGCCTTAGCTAAATATCCTTTGCCCCTGTCTTGGCGCGTCGCCCTAGTAAAAATGATCGGGGCGATCCTGATCCTTGGCGGTGGTTTAACCCTTGGTCGTCGGGCCCCCACGGTACACATCGGAGCAGCCCTAGCAGCCCAATTAAGCGTCTGGCTGCCCACCAGTCCCGATCACCGTCGTCAGATGATCGCAGCCGGGGCAGCTGCCGGGTTAGCGGCCGGTTTTACTACTCCCATCGCCGGAGTCCTCTTTGTGATCGAGGAATTAATGCGCGATGTTTCCAGTATGACCCTAGAAACGGCGATCGTGGCTTCCTTTACCGGGGCCGTGGTTTCGATGATGCTGCAGAATACCCCCTCGATTATCACTGAATATGCCAATATTAGCTTCTCTGCCCAAGAAATACCCATTTATTGCCTTTTGGGGGCTTTAGCGGGCTTATTGGGGGCTTTATTCAATCAAGGCATCCTTTTTTGTAGTCAGATGCAGCGGCGTTGGCGGTTATCTTTAGCTTGGCGCATCGGTCTGGTCAGTTGCTTATCGGGAACGGTAGTGGCTTTTTTACCCGACTTTTTTCGAGATAATACGGGTTTACGGGAATTTTTGCTGGCAGGGGAATTAAACTGGCAGAATACCGCCCTCGCTTTTGTGGTCTATTTTTTCCTGACGATGATCTCCTATAGTTCTGGCGCACCGGGAGGACTCCTCGCCCCCGCTTTGGTGTTGGGATCCTGTTTGGGGTTTCTGGTGGGGGGAATCGAGACGAAAATGATGGGTTTCGGCAGCGAACCTAGTTATGCTTTAGCCGGTATGGGGGCCTTTTTTACGGGAGTAGTCAGGGTTCCAGTAACGGCGATCGTGATTGTCTTTGAACTGCATCACAATTTTAATGTTGTGCTGCCCCTGATGTTGACCTGTGCCGTTTCTTATATCACTGCCGAAAGCATTCTACCCGGTTCTCTCTATCAGCATTTACTTTCCGCTAGTGGTATTATTCTCAACGAGGAAACCCCTGCTAATGATGTGCTGGCCCATCTGTCGGCTATAGATGTGATGCAATCCCAGGTGGAAATTCTGCCGGCGGATTTACCCCTGGGGGAAGTGGTGAAAATTATGTCCCGTTCCCATCATCGCGGTTTTCCCGTGGTGGAACAGGGGCGACTATTGGGGATTTTTACCCAAAGTGATCTGGATAAATGGCGATCAAAAAACAGTCAAACCGTCCTGCGGGAGATCATGACTCCCAATCCGATTACTGTGGCCCCCCAGGCAGCTTTAAGCGATGTTTTATTTCTCTTAAATCGCTATCAGCTTTCCCGTTTACCCGTTACCGATGGTCAAAAACTGGTGGGGATCATCACCCGCACCGATATTATCCGGGTGGAAGCTGATCAATTGGGAGGGGTTTGTCAACTGCCCCAACCCAGTACTCCTTCCTATGTGGTTTATCAAACTCGTTCCCCGGCCGTGGGAATAGGCCGGATTTTATTACCTATTGCCAATCCCGACACCGCTACCGCTTTGTTTAAAATTGCCGCCGCAATCGCCCGTGAACGCAATTATGAGATAGATTGTCTCTATGTGATTACTGTGCCTCGTCTTAGTTCTCCGGCGGAAGTCCGGGTAGATACGCGGGAAGGACGCAAATTACTTCATCGTTTGGAAAGATTAGCGCGACAGCAGAATATCTCTGTTCATACACAAATTTCCGTTGCTCAGGATATCGCCGAAGGGATTTTGGCCACGATTCGCGAACGACACAGCAATTTATTAATTATGGGTTGGACGGGGGAAAAATCGACTACTGGGGCGATTTTTGGGTTTTTAGTCGATACTTTGATCGCCCAAGCTCCCTGTGAAACCATCTTGGTAAAATTGGGAACAAAGGATTGTTTTCCCAACGATCCTCATCGGGAAAGGATGTGGCTGATTCCCACCGCCGGCGGTCCCAATGCCCAACGCGCTTTAGCATTATTGCCTAGTTTGCTGTCTTTGTCCGAGTCTTCGGATCATCCCAAACTTTGGTTATGTAAAATCTATTCTCCGACGGATTTACTGCCAGATCTGTCTATTTTGGAAGTTTTACAAGCATCTTTACAGAAAGCGATCGCACAGCCGATTGTGCCTTTACCGATTCGTTCGGCCTCTCCGGCCGAGGCAATAATTAATCTGGTAGAATCGGAAGACTGTTCCTTGGTGCTTTTGGGTGCATCTAGGGAAAGCTTGCTCAATCAGTTCTTAAATGGCAATATCCCCTCGACGATTGCCCGTGCGGTTAATTGCACTGTGATTCTCGTGCGAGGGGAATTATCAGATTAGTTTATTAGCTAGGCGGAAGCTAAAGTTAAACTGAAGGGTACGGTGTTGTCAATTTTCGCCCCTTGACTTTCCTCTAGGGAATGGGGGTAGAATATTTCCCCGTCTAGTTGACCGTCGGAGTCATCGTCATCCCCATCGCTGATATAAAGGCGTTCACAGGGGATGTTATCGGAAAGGATGGCACTGGCCATCATCCCCGTATGAATCTCTAAGAAAGCATCCGCTAGGGTCTCAAATACTAAACGCTGCCCGGGGAAAACCACCCTTTCAAAATACCAGTTAGCAATATTGGTGATGCGAACAATTTGAATATGACTGGTCGCATTGACATAGCAACAAAGAATACTATTTTTCTTGCCGTTGGGGAGGGGATCGAGAATCTGTGCCATAGCAATTGGGGTGATCTTAAAGTGGGTTTGTCATCGCTCCTTCACCGTAACATCCTTTGATCCCCGATAGTTGTAAAGATGATTACATTACTCTGATAAAAATCTACCCATCGCTCTTTCTGGTGATAGAAAGCGGTTTTTATTAAAAAATCATTAAATTTAACTAATGCCTAGTTTTGGCTATTTGTCAAGGGGGGAACCCCGTTTTTTTTGCTGTTTTTCTTGATTTTTTGCTGGGCTATTTATCGCTCAATTTTGTTAACGGTTTCAGGATTATAAAAACCGAGGTAATTTTTGTCAAGTTAGATACCGCTTGCTCATGGTCTCCTCCATCTGGTTGACTAAAAAGGGTCGGCCTGTGGTTAGACTGATAGGTTTGACAGTGCTGGGGAGAATAATCCCTCGATTGTTCGGGGTTTCTAGCCAAATTTCCCCTGAGAATCCCCGTCTTTTGCAAGCGGGGAAATGTCAACTCATCCATACTTGGGACTCTATCAATCGATTTTCCCGGCCGAAGCAGTATTAACTATAAACTTTCTAAAACCTCTTGAGCGGCGGCCAAAGTCCGTTCGATATCGGCCTCTGTGTGAGCTAAAGAAGTAAAACCAGCTTCAAACTGGGAAGGAGCTAGATAAACGCCTCTTTCCAACATTCCCCGGTGAAAACGACCGAATTTAGCCACATCGGCCTTTTTGGCCTCTTCATAGTTATGCACGGGGGTGCCAGTGAAAAACATCCCGAACATGGCACTGATATGACCTCCAAAAACTCTATGACCAGCATCTCTGGCCACTTTCAGCAGCCCTTCAGTTAAGGATTTGGTCACTTTATCGAGATATTGGTAGGTGCCGGGGCGCTGGAGTAACTCTAGGGTTTTAATTCCCGCCGTCATGGCCAGGGGGTTGCCGGATAAGGTTCCCGCTTGGTACATCGGGCCGGCCGGAGCCACCATCGCCATAATATCGGCCCGACCGCCGTAGGCCCCCACTGGCAGCCCACCGCCGATAACTTTGCCGAGGGTGGTTAAATCGGGGGTGATGCCGAATTTTTCCTGAGCGCCACCGTAGGCGATGCGGAATCCGGTCATTACCTCATCAAACATTAATAGGGACCCGTATTCCTTGGTTAATTCCCGCAATCCTTCTAAAAAGCCAGCATCCGGCACGATAAAGCCGGCATTACCCACCACTGGCTCTAAAATCACCCCGGCAATCGAGTCGGGATTTTCGACAAAGAGGGCTTTTACCGCTTCCAGGTCATTGTAGGGGGCGGTTAAAGTGTTGTTAGTGGTGGTTTTGGGAACCCCCGGCGAGTCGGGTAGGCCCAGGGTCGCTACACCAGAGCCGGCTTTAACGAGGAACATATCGGCGTGACCGTGATAACAGCCCTCGAATTTGATGATTTTATCCCGGCCGGTAAAAGCCCGCATTAAGCGCAGGACGGACATACAGGCTTCGGTGCCGGAATTGACAAAACGCACCATTTCAATGCTGGGAACGGCATCAATCACCATTTCAGCGAGAATATTTTCCTGGACACAGGGAGCGCCAAAACTGGTTCCTTTGTCTAGGGCATCGTGTAGGGCGGCAATCACTTCGGGATGGGCATGACCACAGATAGCCGGCCCCCAAGTTCCCACATAGTCGATGTATTCGTTACCGTCCACGTCGCGAATATAGGCCCCTTTGACGCTTTCAAAAACGATGGGTTGACCACCGACGGATTTAAAGGCCCGCACGGGGGAACTTACACCCCCCGGCATTAATTTTTGAGCGGCTGTAAAGATTTCTTTCGATTTTGTTGTTTGATACGAAGATGTGCTAACCAATCCTGTCTCCTTGTCTATTTGAGTCTATCGGTTTCGGGGAATGCCCGGAGCTTTGTTTTGTTAACTTCCTGCTGCTTGTTCCATTTTAAAGATCACTGGCCTACATTTGACGCAATTTTTCCCTAGGAAGAGCGCTGGTCGGCTCAAGTCTCGCTCTTCTTGACTTATAGCTTGATGGTTAACAGCTGATGTAATTGGCTGAGAAAGGGCAAAAATTTCACTTTTGACAATTTTTCCACAATCTTTTCAGAATTGCAGTAAAAACCTAGCAATGGGCGAAGTTATTGCTATTGATAGATTTTAGCCCAGAAAGAGCGATCGAAAAAAGCTCCGGTTTTCCACAGATTTTCCACAGGGGAATTCTTGCTATTATTTCTTAGCGTACAAAAAAACTATTCCTGCCATGAAATTTACCAGTAGTCAAAGCGAACTCAACAGCAATTTATCCCTAGTTAGTCGGGCCGTTGCCAGTCGTCCTACCCATCCGGTGTTGGGCAATGTTCTCTTTTGTGCCGATGAGGAAAAGGGCGAAATTAGCCTGACTGCTTTTGATTTGAGTTTAGGGATTCGCACCAGTTTTCGGGCCGAGGTGGTGGAAGGGGGCAAGATTACCCTGCCGGCAAAATTACTTAACGATATTGTCTCTCGTTTGGGAGAGGGGGAAATCACCATCTCTGTGGAAGAAAACGAGAATGATGAGGAGCATAGTCTCGCTTTCCTGAAAACTGCCTCGGCACAGTTCCAAATTCGCGGCATGAAGGCCGATGAGTTCCCAGAATTACCTACGGTGGCCGATGGGGAAATTGTTAATTTACCTATAGTTGCCTTGACAGAGGGACTAAAAGGTGCGTTGTTTGCCGCTAGTGGTGATGAAACTAAACAGGTGTTGACGGGGGTACATTTAACTAAAACCGTCGATTGTCTAGAATTTGCCGCTACAGACGGTCATCGTTTAGCGGTGGTACAAACTCCCCTAGAGGAGGTGGAAAGTGCCTCTGGTGGCTTTAATGTCACCATTCCGGCCCGGGCCCTGCGCGAATTGGAAAGAATGATGGCAACAAAACAAAATATCGAGACTATTACTCTGCACGTGGATGATTCTCAAGTCATCTTTGAAATGGGGGAACAGAGGTTAACCAGTCGTAAGTTAGAAGGGGCCTATCCCACTTATAATCAGTTAATTCCTAAATCCTTCGAGCGTTCTTTGGTTTTAGACCGCAAACAATTAATCCGTTGTTTGGAATTAGTGGCGGTTTTATCGGACCAAAAGAATAATTTAGTCAAGTTTAGTCTCGATAGCGAAAATGACCGTTTATCCCTAGCGGTGGAATCTCCTGATTTAGGTAGCGCCAAAGAGTCCATGGCGGCAGAAATTCAGGGAGAAAGTGGCGATATTGCCTTTAATGTTAAATATTTGATGGACGGTTTGAAGGCTTTACCTAATAATGATATCCAAATGCAGTTAAATGCTAGTACCCAACCGGTTATTTTTACCCCCTTGGGAGGTTTAAAGATGACCTATTTGGTGATGCCGGTACAAATTCGTCAGTAATTCTGACTTAATCGGAACCGTGGGATTTGTTTTTAACCTATCCCAAGCACTGGATTGTAAGTAGCTGGTTATAATTAAATTGAAGATAGATTTTGGTGTCGATACCCCCTTAATCCCCCCTTGATAAGGGGGGTGTCGATCCCTCCTTAATACTAGGGCTAATTCATTCTCCGAATCTACTTCTTTTTTTTGCTACCTTTAATCGCTTACGAGGTAAGTTAGGGAGCAGGGGAGTACCGGTTTTTGCTCTCATAGTAGGTTGATTCATGAATCAACCTACAAAGCACGACGTTTTGACAAATTTTCAGCTATGTATTTCCGAGAAATCGACTAAAAACGTTACCAGATAAGGAGTTGAGAGAATGACATAAGAGAGAATGAATCAGCCCTACATCTGGGGTGTGACTAGCTATTTCTAGCTTAACCTGCGTTCGGGATAACGCTATAGAAGAGACTGTTAGAAAACCTTGGCCAATTCTAGATTCTCAACTCCTTGATTAATAGGCGATCGCTAACAAGAAGTCCCCCCTATCTATGGACTGGGTTTTACATCAATCTGCTTAAACCGAACTCAGTTTAATTTAGGCTTTTCTGCCGAAAACAAAAGATAATCATCAAACGCCATAAACCAACCCCGATTTCTTGACCAAGCTTCGAGTCCTGGGTTATCTTTCTGGAGATCGATAACTAAATCATGCTTACTAATTCCTTGGCTAATCTGGGCAAAATAATGAACCATTGCCGGCCAAACATATTCACTAATAGATAAAGCTTGGATATTAACAAATCCATGCTTTTTGAGTTTTTCTACATAAATATGTCGGTCGTATTGATTAGGAAAGGGAATACACATTTTCTTACTATTAACCCGCAGCCAGAAGTTAATTTCTCGACCCACTCTAGGCAAACAATCCGCTATAGCCAACCTTCCACCGGGCTGCAAAACTCGAAAAGCTTCTGCAAAAAAATCCTCACGAGTGTCAAAATGAAAAGCACATTCTAAAGCAGTCAACTTATCAAAATAATTCTCATGAAAGGGGATTTGAGTAGCCGAGCCGACTTGAAGTTTTATCCTGTCCGATAACCCTGCTTTAGCTACTCTTTCTTGAGCAATTTCTACTTGTAACTCAGTTGTATTTAGACCAATAATTGAGCTAACATTGTTTTCTCTTACCCAGAGTAAATCCTGTTCAGCAAAACCGAAACCCACATCTAAAAGGTGATCTCCGGCTTTAAGTTCGGCTACTTCGGCTAATTTACGCGCTAAAGCGGCACAAGCTCCGTTATAAGTTGTTTCTTCTTTCCAATAACCAAAATTAAGCCATTGGGGAAAATTAGGATCATGAAGATGAGGATCGCGTTTCGCTATATTAGTATACAGTTCAGAAACTTGAAACTGATCTTGCAAAAACGCCATTTCTCGAGCTGGATTAAGGATAAATTGTTTGATGGTTGCCCAGCGATTACGCCATTCATCTTTGAGGGGAATTTTGCCGATGTTTTCCAAATTATTATCCTCCTAAGGATTTTGCAGAAATATTGCCATTTTTAATTAACCGAATCCCTGAGATTCTCTAGATGCTTTAAAAAAGATTCCACACCTCCGGATTAATCATATAAGGAGGCTTCTCTCCCCGAAGCACTTGTAATATTTGATTCGCCGCCGAAACAGCAGCCGCTAGACTCGCTTCAGGGGTTACTCCGGCTAAATGAGGTGAGAGAATGACATTCTCAAAATTATATAAAGGATTATCTAAAGCCGGCGGTTCTGGTTCAAAGACATCGAGGGCGCATCCAGCTATCAATTTTTGATTAAGGGCGATCCCTAAATCCTTTTCACAAACGACTTTTCCCCGGGAGGTATTAATTAAAAAAGCTGTTGGTTTCATCTTTTTAAAAACTGAGATATTAAACATTTCCCGCGTTTCACTTGTTAGTTCAGTATGCAAAGAAACAAAGTCCGATTCAGCCAGAAGAACATCTAAATCTTTGAACAAAGTTGCTCCTACTGTCTCCGCTTTGCTGGCTGGAACATAGGGATCATAAGCTAATACTCTCATCCCCAGTGCTAGGTTACATTTGTGAGCCACCAGAGTACCAATTCTTCCTAAACCTACAATACCAAGGGTCTTGTTTTCGAGTTGAATCGGTTGCATCTGATTGCGAATTAAATAGTTACCCTTTTTCACACAATGATCTAAAAAAGGGAGCTTTTTGGCAAGGGCTAAAATCATAGATAAGGTGTGTTCTGCTACAGCTGTAGTTGACATTCCGGGATTATTAACAACGATAACCCCCTGTTCTGTTGCTGCCATAATATCAATAGAATCTGTGCCAAATCCAGAGGTACTAATTACTTTTAATTGTTTTGCTAATCGGATTGATGAAGCCTCTAACTTATTAGGATAACGCACAAATACGCCAGATACTTCTTGAATGGCCTCATTAATTTTATCCAGTGTAGGGTTGGACAAGATCTCTATATTAGTAGATTCTTCAAGAAGTTTTTGCCCCGCTTCATCATACATTTTTCCGATTAAAAGAACCCTGTGTTTTTGAATATCCATAGTCAGAGTTTTTGGTGAAGTAGTAGTCATCGTAATTTTTCCTAAATTGAGTTTTAGCAATGAAACAGTTACAGAGATTTTGAGGCTCGATAATCATCTATGGAAACAAGTCGCCAACTAGAATCCTCTAAAAGTTCTAAGACCCATTGATGATACTTAAATAAACTTTCTCGATGACCTACGCTAATAAAAGTTGTCTGTGCTTTTTGTAACTGGTGATATAAGGTTTGTTCGTTGTTCAAATCTAAAGCACTTGTGGCTTCATCTAAGATTACATAGCGGGGATGGGTTACTAACAATCGGGCAAAAGCAAGGCGTTGTTGTTCTCCTAAAGATAATATATTTTCCCAGGGAACTTCCGCATCAAAGCCATGAACTTTTGTGGCTATATTTTGAAGATTAACTTGTTGTAAAACGGATTCAAGTTCTCCATCGGTCATTTCACGGGTTGTTTTAGGATAAAGTAACTGTTCTCTGAGAGTTCCTAAAATAATATAAGGACGTTGAGGTAAAAAGAGAAATTGTTCTAAGGGAGGTCGTTTTAAACAACCAGTTCCTGCATTCCATAAGCCAGCAATAGCTCTTAATAGAGAACTTTTACCTCGTCCACTCGGTCCGACAATTAATAAACCTTCGCCTGGTTCGATAGATAGTGATAAATGTTGAACAATTACCTTTTCATAATCCGGTGTTTGTAAAGTAACATCCTCAAACTTGATCTGATTTTGTTCAAGGGTTTTAATGGTACTAGCATCCTTGGGTTGTTGGCGCATTTCTTCTAAGGCCGACGAAAATTCAGATAGACGCTCAACATAACTGGAAAATCTGCCCAAAGAACCAAATTCAAGGATTAACTCAGAAAAACCATTAGCAAACATACTGCAAGCAATAATAGCCTGATTAACTTGTCCGAAATCAATTTCCCCCCGAATATAGGCTGGAGCAAAGACGACAAAGGGAAATATTTGAATAACTGAGCGATAACCTCGACTAAAAATGTCTTGATTTCTCTCCCAATCAATCTTACTGAGAGAATTTCTGACGAGATTATTAAATCGACGTTGAATGATTTTCAACTCTTGATTTTCGCCTTGAAAAAAGGCAATAGATTCAGCATGATTCCGAACATGAGTTAAAGTGTAGGTGTAATTAGCTTTGGATTCCAATTCTTCTTGACTAATCTTATCTAATTCTCGACTTAAATAAACAGCAATTAGGTTGCCGACAATTGTATAAGCCACTAAAATCAAGGCGGCTAGTCGAGAAATCGAAAAAAGAATTACTAAAAAAGTCGTCATTTCTAAGACTTTTTCTAATAAAACAGCACCAAAATTAACAGCATTTCTAGCAATGGGTTCTATTTCTTGAGCTATCCTTTGATCCGGATTATCCACATCGGATCTAAAATTAATTTTATAATAGGCGCGATCACTCAAATATTGGGTAATAACCTGCTGATTTAGCCATTCATACCAATCCAGAATAATTCTTTTTTTAACAAATTTAGAAAATGCAGTAAACAGGGTAATTAAAAGTAATCCTAAGCCATAGAATAATAAAATTGTCAGAAACTTAGAGGCATTTTTATCTTGAATAATAACATCAACCAAATAGCGATTAACGAAGCTATTAACTGCATTAGAGGCAACCAGTCCAACAATTACTAAAAGGAGGAGAAACAGCATTCCCCATGAACTTATTACCTCGGAAAATTTTCTTCCTTCTTTAGGATCAGTTGGATACCAGTAAGGACCGGCAATCAATTTCAGATTGTCAAAAAATTGATGAGAGCTTTTTACGGTTTCTTGTTGAAAAAATGTAGTTTGCATAGTTTTAATATAGGTTAACTTTTTTAAGAAATGCCTTGAATTTTTTTTAATTTCAAGCTTTCTAACTTCAAGGATTAGGATTATTTAATCTCCTAAAAAAGCCTCTAAATCAGTAAGTTCTTGTAAGATTAAATCCTCACTAATCTCCTGCTGAACTTCAGTGAAGTTAATCATCTTTTTCTCGGCTGTTTTTTGAACTTTTTCACCGAAAATGCGGTCAAGCAGATAATCAACTAAGCGTCTAATATTAGGGAAATCAAAGACTAAAGAAGTGGGTAAGAGAACTTCTAATCTTTTCTCTAAACGATTTTTCAATTCAATAGAGGATAGGGAATCAATTCCCATTTCTATCAATCCTTGTTCTGTATCTGGCATAGATTTAATCCCTAAAATCATTCTGACTTGTTTGCTAACATATTCTAACAAATATTCCCGACGTTCTCCGAAAGGCATCTCCTCTAAAAGATGCAGTACAGAGTCTGATTCTTGAACAGACTTAATGGGAATTTCTGAGAGTCCTAAATTTTTTAGGAGTGGTTTCTCACCTTTAAATTGATAGATATTTTTGAAACGAACCCAATCCACATCGGCGATTAAAACCTGTGTTTGATTAGAAGCCATAATAGCATCCATCACTCTCAAGGCCATATCTGGAGCAATTTCCCTGATCCCAATCTGTTTGAGCCAGTCCTCATAGTCTTGAGATACTATACCATGACCCGCCAATAATGCCCAATTTAAAGTCGTTGCAGGCAGCCCTTGAAGATGACGGAAATGAGCCAAAGCATCCAGCCAATGACTAACAGTATCATATAAGCCTTGTTCTTTTGCCCCCCAAATTGCACCCGCCGAAGAAAACAGCACAAAATAGTCTAATTGACTACCCAAAGATAGTTGATGTAAATTCCAAGAACCCTTAACTTTTGCCTGAAAAACTGCTTCGAGATCCTGCAAAGTACAGTCTTTTAATTGAGCTTGTCGGCCTGAGATTCCGGCAAGATGGAAAATGCCACGCAAGGGATAAGCGGTTTTTTCAATCTGGGTAAATATGGCCTGCATAGCCTCAAAATTGCCAACGTCTGCCGAAATAACTTCGATTGATGCTCCTTTTTCCTCTAATTTTCTGATTTTTTCTGATATTTGGGCTAATTCGGTTGCTGAATCCCACAGGAAGCGAGCCGGTAATGAGCGGCGTGTCGTTAAAATGAGATGTTTTGCTCCTAAATTGACTAAATGTTCCGCCAATTCTAAGCCTAGATGTCCTATTCCTCCCGTAATTAGGTAGGTAGCCTCAGGTTGAATCTTAACGGTTGTTGTCTCTAGAGACTTGAGAGGAAGCAGACGAGCAACATAGCCTTGACCTTTGCGGAAGACCAAATGATCCTCATCGTGAGCATGAGTTAATCCTAATAGTAATGCGGTAATATTTTGAGTAATATCAACGTCGGGATCAAGATCCAGCATACCTCCCCATAATTGCGGATTTTCTAGGGCAATAACACGCCCCATTGCCCAAAGAGGAGACTGAAACCCTAAAGAAGGCTGTTCTAATTCAAAGGGTTGGGCTCCCTGAGTGACAAGGAATAATTGAGGGGGATTAGGGATTTTTTGAATAGCTTTGAGAAGATTTAAAAGATAGTTACAGCGATTCAATAAAATGGATTCTGGTTGATCTTTGCCATCACTATTCAAAAGATAAATAATCCGATCTGGAGATGGATTTGACGCAAACCATTCCTCTAATTGTTGTAGTTGATTAGCATTCAAACAAGACTCAGAAGATGATATTTGTGTATTTTTCTGCCCTTGATAAATTATCCGACAGGAATCACACTTTTTAAGTAGTTGCTCTTGAATCCCTAAGGGAAAAGTATTTTGTTCTGGGTCAACATCGGTAAAAATTAGCCAGTTTTTAGCGAGGTTAGGGGGGATTTCTGAACTTTGAGCCAGAATAATACTTTGCTGAAATAAAACACTACCTATTTTTTGATCAGGAGAAACAAATTCCACCTGAGAAAACCCCGATTTAAGCAGAATAGATTCCCAAGTCGATGCTGTAATTATAGGATGATTTGGGCGCAAATGATAATCGCTAAAACGCCACCAACCTTGAGTCACACCAAAGATTAAATCAATCCAGGAAGATTGCTGAGTTAATTCTAACAGTAATAAATGACCGCCTGGACGTAGTAAACTTTGAATATGAGGCAAGGTTTCCTCTTGTAAATTGGCGGTAGAGTGTAAGACATTAGCTGCGATAATCAAGTCATAAGAATGACAGCAAAACCCTTGTAATTTCGGATCTTTTTCAATATCGAGAACTTTGTATTCTAGTCCAGAAAATTCAGCCAAATTATCTCTAGCTTTCTCTAGAAAGAAGGGGGAAACATCAGTGAATGTGTAGGTAATTTGACGAGAGTTACAAGCTTTAAGAACCTGTTGGGTTGTAGCTCCAGTTCCTGCACCAATTTCGAGAATGCGGAGGGAGGCTGAGGGAGCATAACTTGAGAGGAGAAGTTCAACGGTTTTAGAGATACCCAGATTGAGAATTTTTGCCGAAGATGTATTTTTATAAAATTCGCTGGCTCCTCCTTGTCCATCTTGAGAAAATAGGATAGATAAAGGAGATATTTTTCCCGTAATAATGGCCGCTAAATTTGTGGCAACTTGTCGAAATAGATTGAGTTCTATTTGAGCATTAGGATAATGATTGATTAAATCTTCTACCGCTAAATCAGGATTAGATTGTTCAGGTTCTTTAACAATTTTCCATCGGGTATTTTGCTTTTCTAAAATGCCGACTTTCGCTAATATTTCTAGAACATAATTCCAGAAAGATTTATATTCTTGTTTGAGTCCAGCTTGAATAAAACTTTGATCGGGATCAAGAAAGGTATTCATTTGAAAGAGTTCTAAATCTTTCAGAGCTTTAACAACAAAGTCAGCCGCCAGTTTTTCCATTTCAGAAAAAGCGCGAGAAACTCCCATCAATTCTGAGGATTGTAATTGGGGTTCTAAGTAAACCTCTAAATCCGTTTTAAGGCTGGTCAGATTTTCTAGCTTACCGTTAGCTAAATCCCAGGGAAGCCAAGCTACTTGATAAAGTAATTTGGCAAAATCAAAGTCCTCTTTTTCTTGATAATACAGTTTAATCAACTGTTGAACAATGGCGGATATTGTTGGTTTTTCATCTTCAGAATAATGACCTGTTTCTAAGAGGGTTTGCAGCAAAGTATTTTTGTCCTTTTCAGATAACATTTTGACTAGATTAGATTCCTGTGGAACAGTTGCAGATGGGGTTTTTAAAGGAATCCAGTGTTGACGTTTTTGAAAGGGATAAGTAGGTAAAGCACATCGTCTAGGATGATAGTCTTGATCAAAACTAAACCAGTCTATCTTTGCACCGCGAACATAAAGTTTGCCCAGACTTTCTAATAAAACTTGCCAATCAGAAAATCCTGAGCGTAAACTGGGTAGAGTTAGAGGTTCAGATGAAGATAGGGATGATTGAACAATTCCTGAGAGAATAGGTTGAGGTCCAATTTCAATAAAGGTATCACATCCAAGAGATTGTAGGAATAAAGCTCCTTGGTGAAATTGTACCGTATTTAGTAAATGTTGAAGCCAATACTCAGGAGTCATAATGCTGTCATCAGCAATTTCTCCCGTTAGGTTAGAGACCAGAGAAATTTGAGGTTGACTGAAAGAAATCTCTTGAAGAATCGTTTTAAATTCTGCAACCATTGGTTCTACTAAAGGGGAGTGAAAAGCATGAGAAACTTTAAGTTGACGAACTTTAACCCCAGAATTAGTAAAATGGTTACAGAGTTTTTGAATTACGTTTTTTTCTCCAGAAATAACGGTATGTTGTTCTGCGTTAATGGCAGCAATAGCGATTTTTATTCCCTGACTTTGGCAATGCTCAATAACTGAGTTTTTATCGAGAAAAATAGCGGCCATTTCCCCTTGATTTTGGGGTAATTGCCCCATCAAGTTGCCTCGATGGCTGACCAGTTTTAAGCCACTTTCAAGATCAAAAACACCAGCAAAACAAGCAGCTGAATATTCTCCTAAACTATGGCCTAAAATAGCGGCTGGTTGAATTCCCCAAGAATGCCATAATTGAGCGAGAGCAACTTCAATCAGAAATAGTGCCGGTTGGGTATAAGCGGTTTGGTTTAAGGCGTCATCTGTATCGGCAAATACGACGTTTAGTAGGGATTTACCCGTTAGTTTTTGATAGTATTTTTCCCCTGCGTCTAAAGTTTTTCTAAAGGTGGGTTGAGTCTGATAGAGTTGATGAGCCATCCCTGCATATTGAGAACCTTGCCCTGTAAATAAAAAGGCAATCTTAGACGGTCTTTTTTCATCAGCTATACCATGAATAGTTGACTGATAATCGAGTTGCTTAAACTGCCGTAATTGTTCAATAAAATCACTATTTTTATAGCCAGTTAAGGCTAAACGATTTGAGAAATGAACTCGGCCTGTATTGGCCGTAAATACTACATCAGACAGATCCTTTTCAGGTTGACTTTCTAAAAAGTCTATGTAGCGACTTACTAACTCTTTTAAAGCTGGTTCGGTTCGAGCGGAAAGGGTGAGCAAATGATAGGGACGTTTGCTCTGATTGTCTTGAGGAATAATGGGAGGAGCTTCTTCTAGAATAACATGAGCATTAACCCCGCCAATACCTAAAGAGTTTACCCCTGCCCGTCGGGGTAATTTTTCGTCCTTGTCTTGCTTAGTAGTCCAAGAAATAGCTTCATTATTAATATAAAAAGGAGTCTGAGAAAAATTAATTTGAGGGTTAGGATTTTGGAAATGTAATGTAGGTGGAATAATCTTATATTTGAGGGACAAAGTCGCTTTCATTAAACCAGCAATACCAGAAGCAATCTGCATATGTCCGATATTGGTTTTTACTGAACCTAAAACACATTCTCCCTCATTTGCCCCCTGATAAACTTTAGCTAAAGCATCAACTTCTATGGGATCTCCAAGGGGGGTTCCTGTGCCATGAGCTTCCACAAAACTAATTGTATTAGCATCAACACCAGCAAAGGCTAAGGCCTCCGTAGCGGCAGCAATTTGACCCTCTCCACCGGGGGCAGTAAATCCTAATTTTTGGCCACCATCATTATTAATAGCAGAGCCTTTAATAACTGCATAAATATGGTCATGATCGGCTAAAGCATCTGACAATCTTTTGAGCATAATTACTCCTACTCCACTGCCAAAAATAGTCCCTTTTGCTTCAGCATCAAAGGCGCGACAATGGCCATCAGGAGACATAATCAGTCCTTCTTGATATAAATAACCAATTTTTTGAGGAGAATTAATTGAAGCAGCTCCAGCTAAAGCCATATCACTTTCTCCACTGATGAGACTCTGACAAGCGAGATGAACTACAACTAATCCAGTAGAACAAGCGGTTTGAACATTAACGCTCGGACCATGTAAGTTGAGTTTATAAGAAATTCGCGTTGTTAAATAGTCTTTGTCATTAGCTACCATTGTTTGAAACCCTCCCATTGAATCTAGTGTGAAGGGTTGTAACTCGTCATTACTATCTAATTTACCCCGATTAGGATAACAATTATTTATCAAATAGGTGTTCATACTTGCGCCAGCAAATATACCAATTGATCCTTGATAAGTATTAGGATTATAACCGGCGTTTTCTAAACATTCCCAACTACATTCAAGCAGTAAACGTTGCTGAGGATCTAGTAATTCTGCCTCTCTATCTGTATAGCCAAAAAATTCGCTGTCAAAGTATTCAACTTGCTCGAGAATTGGTCTAGCTCTAACATAATTAGGCTGATTAAATAGTTCCGAAGACACTCCCGATTCTTGTAATTCTTCTTCCGAAAAGAAAGAGATAGTTTCGATTCCATTTTTTAAATTTTCCCAGAAGGTTGTTAAATTTTTAGCTCCCGGGAATTGCCCCGCCATACCAATAATTGCAATGTCATGGGTTTCATTATGGCGACGGGTCCGATTTTCGGCACGTTGACGGCTTTTTTGTGCTATAACTTGAGTGGTATTTGATTCTTCGCTTAAGCAACGGGCTAGGGTGGCAACGGTAGGATTTTTAAACATTTCAGCAAGGGATAGCTGACGGTTAAAAAGTTTGTCAAGTTCATTTTGAACTCGGATTAAGTGTATAGAATGTCCCCCTAGTTCAAAGAAGTTATCCTCTAAACCAACTGAGGTTAACTGTAAAACTTCACTCCAAACTGCTGCTATTTGACGTTCATTTTCTGATTGAGGTAAGGTTTGATTTTTCTGACGCTCTTTTGCTAAATATTGATCTATTTCTTGGATACGGCTGCTAAATAATCCCTGTTCAAAATCCTTTTTTAATTTAGATTTTTGAACTTTGCCAATAGAGGTTTTAGGAACTAAATTTCTTTCTAAGGGAATGACATAAGCTGGAGCAATTCCGAATTTTTGGGTCAAATGACTGCGAATTTTTCTAACAACTTTTATCCAGTGTTCAAATTGATCAGATTCTGGGCTAAAAGTAATAATTAATAAGTCAGTTTCTCGACTTTGATCAAAGACGGCAAAGGCGGCTGTATAAGATACTTTAACGCCTTCTAATTCTTCGATTGTTGTTTCAAGTTCATGGGCAAAGTAATTAACACCATTAATTATAATTTCTTGTTTTTCTCGCCCAGTAATAAAGAGTTCGCCCTTAAATAAATACCCCAAATCTCCCGTAGTAAACCACCCTTCTTGAAAAACTTCCTGGTTGAGTTCAGTATTATTGTAATATCCTTTAGTAACAGAATTACCTTGAATTTGAAGCTTTCCAATTTCTCTTTCAGGTAAAGGATTATTTTCCTGATCGACTATCCGGATAGTTGCTCCAGGAATCGGCTTTCCTAGAGAGACAAAACTATTTTCTTCGGTGAGTTCATTTTTACTTAAACCGGCTGACCAAGTAATCCCAGAACAGGATTCAGTCATGCCAAAAGCTGGTTTAATCGCTCTCTCCCGTAGTTGATGTTTTTCAAGAATTTCTAAGAATAGGCGAATCGTTTTTACTGAAACTTGCTCGCCAGCATTCACTAAAAATTTCATTGAGGAGAGGTTATAAGAGGCGTGCTTAAGTTCTTCTGCCTGTTGATTAATTAAGGAAAATGCAAAGTTAGGGGACCAAGAAATGCTTACTTGATGCTTTTGAATGAGTTCTAACCATTGGAGGGGTTGGCGTAGGACTAATTCCATCGGAACATGAATTTGATGACAAGCCAAATCTACCGCCATAATTCCTAAAAATACGATAGCTCCTACATGATCTAAGGGCATCCAATTAAGGGTAACTTCTTGTTGGGTAAAGTGGTTCATTGCCACTGTACCAGCAGTCATGGACAGAATATTATGATGAGTTAATATTACTCCCTTGGGCATACCTGTACTACCCGAAGTAAAGAGTAATAAGGCTGGAGCTTGTGGATCAAGAATCGGCAATTGATGGACTTTAGAGGGGGCTTTTCTGAGTTCATTAACTGAGATAACTTGCCACCCTTCTAGATGAGAGGAAGTTCCTAATTTTTCAATTTCAGTAATTAGTTCACTATCGGATAATATCAAAGGATTGTCTAAAATTTTCCAAACATTCTCTAGTTTTTTGACGGCAGAATTTTCCAGATCATAGCTAGGAGCAACGGTCAAAGGAACTGGAATAATTCCCCCTAAAAAACAAGCCCAGAGTGCGGTAATAAAGTCTTGATTTTTGGCAATTTGTAGAATGACTTTATGCCCTAATTTTATTCCTTTTTGTTCCAGTCCATTTAAAATAACGAGAGCATCTTGATATAAGTCTTGATAACTCTGAAAATATTCAGTTGCGTCATTTTTGATATAAGTAATTCCATGATTATTATGTTTAGTGGCAGTTTCTAAGACTTCTGACAGAGTCCGCCAATTATCTTCCAATTGTCCTCCAAAACTGATTGAATGCTTAGACATTTTTTTTTACACCTCTTGATCAAAAATAGGAATAATCTTGAAAACCTGATGAGCCAGTATATCGCTACGCACAAGTTAAAAGTCAGAAGTGATCAACTCAAGTTTGAATTGTACCTGATAGAGGTGCGATGGTCAAGGGCTTTTTGGGTTTGAAGGCTGATGGCAGTCGGTCACTAGATCTACCTGAGCTTGTTTGATGATTAACTGAGAAAAGTTTTGAGCGATGGTACTTAAAGGATCGATCGCTTTAATGGAGTCAATTCCTTTGAGTTTGAGAGATTTTGTTAAGAGATGAAATTCGGTACACCCAGAAATATAGGAGCGAGTGTTATATTTCTCTAATAATGTTTCTATATCCCTAAGAATACTTAACGGATCCTGTCCTCTTTTTAGCACTTTATAGATCATTTCATGAATCAACTTTTGATCACTTTCTGAGAGAGAAATAATCAGATCTGCGGTGGTGCAGCCTTCATGAAATAATTTTTTCTGGTAAGTCCCTGTACTAGCAAGTAAAAGGGTAGGTTTATTATATTCTTGGAGTTCTTGGTCCGCTATTTTAATTAAGGAAATAAGTTTATCCTTCAGATTTTCGGGAATCTGAGGTAGAGCATAATGAGCCGTACAACAGCCAATGACTATGCAATCAGCCAGTTTATTGAGATGTTCCAGATTGACTTGAATAAAATCAATAAATTCTCTTTCTTTTCCACTATCAATAGAACCTGTGCGATCAGGTGCAGAGGGAAGGGAAAAAACGATAACATTAGGGGCTTCTTGTTCCTTATCAATAAAAGGATTATATTCATAAATCGACTTCAGAAATTCGGCAGTAACCACTGGTCCCATACCACCTAAAACGCCAAGAATCGGTAGTTTTGTCTTCATTAAAATATCCTGCTAGTGTAATCGCTGTTGACTAAAAATTAAAGTCTTCTGTGAACAGTTCCTGCCCCTCTTGAATAAGATTTTCTGAGGAAGCTAAGGATAAGTTTATCAAAGGTTCATGGGCAAATTTTAAAACTTGCTCCAGCCAGTTTTTGAACAAATCTATGATCAATAAAATTCGCTCATGGATAAATATATCTGTGTTGTAGATTAGCTTGAGATAAAGTTCTTCTTCCTCAACAAAGATAAATTCTAAATCAAATTTAGCGGTAATCATTTTTGGGTCAATGGAGTTAACTGTAATTCCGTCCAAGGCCAGATATACATTTTGATTATTTTGCAGGACAATTGCAACATCAAAGAGAGCATTACGGCTAGGATCTCGTTGTAAATTCAACTCAGATACGATCTGATCAAAGGGATAGTCTTGATGATCATAAGCCTCTAAAGTGGTTGTTTTTACTTTGCTAAGGAGATCCGTAAAACTGTCGTGATCTGTTATCTGATCCCGCAGGACGAGAGTGTTAACATAAAATCCGATTTGATCTTCTAAATCAGGATGATTTCTGCCGGCGATAGCAGAGCCTATTGTAATTTCATTTTGCTCAGTGTAACGGAATAGAAAACTCTTAACCAAACTAACTAAACCCATAAATAAACTGGCTTCTTGTGCTTTAACTAACTTCTCAAAAGTATCGATCAATTCGGGTTCAGGTTGCCATGTAATTGTATTTCCCTGAAAACTTTTAACAGGTGGGCGGGGATAATCAACAGGTAAGTTAAGACGCACAGGAACAGGAGTTAATTTAGCTAACCAGTAATCCCGTTGATCTTGAAGTTTCGAGGTTTCTAATTGACTTTCTTGCCAAGAAGTATAGTCTTTATAATGAATTCTAAGAGGGGGCATTAATTGGGAATTTTCTTGTCCATAGGCGTGATAATGGGTGAGGAAATCTTTAATTAAAACCCCAGCTGACCAACCGTCAAAAATGATATGGTGCATATTAAACAAGACGATGTAATTCTCTTGGCTTAGTTTAAGTAAGTTAACTTTAAGTAACGGTCCCACTTCTAAATCAAAGGTCGTTTTGGCATTATGGCTGATCGCTTCTTCGATCAGGTTTTCTTGTTCTGTGCTAACATAAGCTGTCAGGTCTATTTGTTTAATGACAAAGTTCATTTGATTATGGACAACTTGACGGGGTTGATTATTGATTAAAGTAAAGGTTGTCCGCAAAATTTCATGGCGTTGAATTAACTGTTGAAAGGCATTTTCAAAAGCGTCAATATTGAGATTGCCCTTGAATTGATAAGCACTGGGCATTCCGTAGGCATTATGATTTTGATCTAGGAATTCTAAAGCCCAAAGACGACGCTGACCATGAGACATCGGATAAGATTTTTGGGGGGGAATTGCCGAAATGGGTTCTTGATAATTGTATTGAGTCTGGGAGATTAAAGTCGCCAATCCAGCAACGGTTGGAACTTTAAAGAAGTCAGCTAATTTTACGGATACATTTAGTTCTTTATGAACCCGGGTTACAACCCTTGATAAGAGTAGAGAATGACCGCCAATTTCAAAGAAGTTATCAAAAATACCGATAGGATGTTTAGAGAGAATTTTTTCCCAGATACTAACGAGATTGGATTCTAAATGATTACGGGGTGCAACATAATTAGAATTAACCAGAGATTTACCGGTTTCTCTGAGTTGTCTCAGGGAGTGCAGGTCAAGTTTCCCATGTCGAGTTAAAGGGAATTGCTTTAAAAAAATAAAGTAACTGGGAATCATATAAACTGGTAAAAACTTGGCAAGAAATTCTCGAATCTCAGCAATTTCTAGAGTTTTTTCTGTTTGACAGTAAGCAGATAATTGAGTTTGATTATTCACTTGAATTGGTAAAACAATCGCTCTTTCAATGGGAGCATAACGAGTCAATTGATATTCAATTTCTCTGGGGTCAATTCGATAACCATTGACCTTAACTTGATTATCTTTTCGTCCCATAAACTCAATGATACCGGGAGCAGTTTGCTTGCCTAAATCGCCGGTTCTAAAGAGAGTTTTTGTCTCATCAAGAAAGCTAGGTTTAAATTTTTCTTGAGTCATTTCGGGTTGGTTATGATAACCCGATGCTAGGGCGGCACCTTCTACACAAATTTCGCCGATTACATGGAGGGGAACGGGATTATTAAATTCATCAAGAACCCCTAAGCGATTGTTATGGAAAACTTGACCGAGGGGGATTTCGCTGTCTAAGTTTTCCTTGATTTCATACTGGGATACTCCCACACAAGTTTCTGTAGATCCGTAGACATTGCTAATAATTTCTGCTGGAAAACGTTTCCGCAAAGCTAAGGCAGTTTCCCGATCTAATTTTTCCCCTCCTACCGAGATATATTTTAAGCTGGAAATGGTTTCTCCTGGTTCAAGTAGCCCCAAGATTTCTCGATAGATAGATGGGGTGGTGTGTAGGGCATTAATTTGATTTTCCTGTAGGAAAGAAACCAAATGTCCTATATATTTTATTTCGTACATATATAGGGATGCACCTATGGTTAAGGGGAGAAAAATATTACGAATAGATGGATCATGAGTAACAGCAGCTGTGAAAATATAGCGCCATTCAGGATGTTTATCTAAATCAAAGGTAAGTCGTAAGCTTTGAATAACATTCAAAATTGAGATGTGACGGCCCCTGACTCCTTTAGGATTACCAGTTGATCCTGAAGTGTAAAAAATATAAGCAGTTTGGCTAGAATTGCGAAATATTTTAGGCTCATCTTTGTCATATTTTTCAACAATAGGATCAATTTTATCTAAGCAAATTTTTTCCATTTTTTCAGGTAACTTAGAGATAAAATTACTCTCCGTTAGGCAAACATGACAGCCACTATCTTTTAAAATAAACTCAATGCGACTGTGAGGATATTGAGAGTCTATAGGAACGTAAGTCGCTCCAGTTTTAAAGGTAGCCAGAATCCCGATGATTAAGTTGTGATTACGCTGGAGCATGACCCCAATCACTTTTCCTACACCTAGCTGATATTCCTGCTGTAAATAATGGGTAAGACGATTGACTTTTTCATTTAATTCTTGATAGCTAAGGCTAATTTTTCCCGCAATTAGGGCGGGAGCATTAGGGGTTAATTTAACTTGAGCTACAAAGTCATCAATGATGGTGGCTTTCTCAGGGAGTTTGCGAGTTTTTCCGGTTAATTGTCTGAGTAACTTCTCTTGTTGGACTGGGGTTAATAAAGGTAACTGATAAAGAAGATGATTAGCATCCTCAATGATTCCCCTCAGCAAAATTTCAAAGCTTTCAATAAATTGTTTAATTGTCTCTTTTTTAAAGAGTTCTGTATTGTAATTGCAGTAAATAATGAGGTTATCATTAAGTTCAATTAAGTTAAATCCTAGATCAAAAGGGGTGTAAGCAATCGGTGACGGTGGCAAGGATACTTTTAAGTCTTTAAACTCAGGCAGAGTTAAACTAGGATCCATGTTAAAAGATACCGAAATGAGAGGAGAACGAGAAAAATCTCTAGGTAATTGTAAAGCTGCTAATAAATCCTCTAAAGTATAACTCTGATGGCGAAAAGCGTCGATCAGGGTTTGTTTAGTGTGTTGTAAATGTTCAATAAAAGAGGTGGTAGCATCGACTTGTATCCGCAGGGGTAAAAATTGAGAACAAAAGCCTACTAAGTTGTCACTACCTTCTATTTGTCGCCCAGAAATAGGAATACCAATGACTAAATCCTTATGGCCAGAAATTCGACGCAAAAAAGCAGTATAAGCGGCGAACATCGTCATAAATAATGTAGCTTTATTTTTGCGTCCTACTTTCTGCAAATTTTGCCCAACTTCCGAGGGAATGACTTGACTTTCTTGGCCGCCAGTGTAGGTTTTAACGGCGGGACGGGGAAAGTCGGTGGGAAGCTCAAAGGTTGGCAGCTCTTCCTGATAGGTTTTCAACCAAAAATCCCGATGCTCTAACATTTGCGGACTTTGCGTCTCTTGCGCTCGCAAGGTTAAATATTGCCGAAACTGCATCGGTGGTGTGAGAACCTCTTTAGTTGTGTTATTTGGGGATGAATAAAGTTGACCAATTTCCTGCAAAATTAATCCTAGTGACCAACCATCTGCCACAATATGATGAGTTTTTAAAGAGAGCAGATAATGGTCAGATTTTAAGCGCATTAAAATCACAGCAAATAAAGGAGCAATCGACAGGTCAAAGGGTTTTTGGGAAAACTGAGATCGTAACGCTAAGGCCGTCGCTTCGGGATTATCTTCATCCTTCAAATCAATGAGGTTTAATTTAATTTTAACTTCATTGACAACTTCCTGTAATTCTCCTTGTTCTATAATTTTGGTTCGCAAAGCTTCATGGCGATTAATAACTTGATTAATCGTTTTTTCTAAAATGTAAACATCTAAAGAACCTAGTAATTCTAGAGATGTTGTGACGTTATAGGATGCTGAAGCATTACGGTCTAATTCAGCTAATAACCAAAGTTGACGTTGAGCTTCACTGGTGGGAAAGGACTGATTTAAAGATGGTAGATGTCCCCTACCATCTTCATCTTCAGAGAGGGGCTTTTTTTCTTCTTTCTTGACTTGGGGGCGTTTAGCATTAGCAAAAAAACCAGCTTGCTGCAATTCCGTAATCGCTTCTTTGACGGCTACTATAACTTTGTCTATATCTTCATTAGTATGGCAGGTGGAGAGAAAACAAACTCGTTTTTCCCATGTGTAGATTCCTTGAAGATTTAATAGGTAATAAAAGAGGGGTAATTCGATGGGTTGTAAGAAGATACTATAAGCTCCAAAGGGTTCAAAGCGGAATAAAGATCCAAAATTAACAACCCGAATCGGAATGCCTATTTCTTGAAAAAACTGATTGACTTCGGTGGCTAATCGATGAGTTAATTGATTCACTTTTTCTTGAATCGTTGGACTGTTTTCTTGAAGATGTAAAAGCACAGCACGACAAGCAGCAAGGGCTAAAGGATGACGACAAAAAGTTCCCCCAAAAGCGGTTAACTCGGTTTGGGGATGAGAGTCATCTCCGTATTGCCAGAAACCGCCGTCAACGGTATCTAAGAAATCTGCTTTACCGCAGATCATACTAATTGGTAAACCTCCTCCAATGGCCTTACCATAAATGACTATATCAGCTTCAACATTGAACCATTCTTGCGCTCCTCCCGGAGCAATCCGAAAGCCGGTAATAATTTCATCAAAAATGAGTGTGATCCCTTTTTTATGGGTTATTTGTCGTAGTTTTTGCAGAAATTCTTGAGGCTGTAAATCGGGTTTGCGACTTTGAACTGGTTCGACTAATACGGCGGCTAAATCATCAGCATGAGTAGCAATAATATCGAGGCTTTCTTCAACTCCATAACTCAAGACTATTATGTCTTCAACCATTCCTAAAGGAGTGCCTAAACTTAAGGGTTGAGTCGTGGTTTTATCTTCTCCTACTCGTGCTAAGATGCCGTCAAAAGTTCCATGGTAGGAGCCGGCGAACATAACGATTTTTTGACGTTTTGTACGAGAGCGAGCAATGCGAACAGCGGCCATAATCGCCTCGGTTCCCGTATTACTAAAAGCGACTCTTTCGACTCGACCCATTTCACTAATTAAAGCGGCGGTTTCGGCAGCCAGATTTGACTGCATTCCTAAACCTATTCCTCGGTTCATTTGTTCTTGAACCGCTTCAATGACAAAATCCGGACTATGCCCAAAAAAGTTAACCCCAAACCCCATAGCTAAGTCAATGTAATTATTGCCATCAATGTCCTTAAAATAAGCCCCTTGAGCAGATTCTGAAACAATGGGATATTGAAATTCTTTTAAGGCCATGCGGAAGTCAATGGTCGGTTTAACATCCACCATTGTCTTACGGCTATTTTGTGAATAGGCTTTTGATTTGGCGGTTTTCTGGTTATAAATACTCTGTAAATTTTGAATAAAGGCTTGTTGTTGTTCGGTTAAGGATTTGTTCTCAGTCAGCTTTAAGGCTAAGGGGTTTAAATTGGGAGAACTAGGTTTCTCAGGAGATTTGGGCTTCTCTTGAGAAACCGGAAGGGAAGTTTCTATCTTAGAGCTTTGGGTAGGAATGATTTGAGTCTGATTCGTTAATATTTCGGGGGCTATACTGGGGGAGACGGTGGCAGTTTGAAGAACTTCTAATTGCTTGATAATGGTTTTCTCATGGAGGTCTTTTAGGTCTTTTAAAGATTGTAATTGAGCCATCATTAAGGCTTCTTTACCGGAGCTTTCACCTGAGACAGTGAACTTAGGAATTGCAGGAATTGAGAGGGGTTCATCTGGCACACAAGCAAGAATTAATTCTTGGCCATTGTTAATGGGAATATTGTTTTGTTTAGAGAAACTATTCGCCGTAGCGAAACCACAGCGCTTTAAAACGGAACACCAATTTTCCCCACTTAATAAGGGAGTGTCTGAGCGTAATTCTTGGTCCTGAAAGCGCCACCAGCCGGGGGTTAATCCAAAGGTTAAATTCAGCCATGAGTTATTTTCTACGGTTTCGAGGAGAACTAAGTAACCACCGGGGCGCAGCAGTTCCCGAATATGGGTTAGAGTTTCTGTAATATTTCGGGTCGCATGAAGGACGTTAGCGGCCACAACAATATGATAATTACGAGCAGGTATCCCCTGAGAAATGGGGGACTTTTCAATGTCTAGTTGATGAAAGTTTAGGTTATATTTTTTCTGAAATTTTTGCCTAGCTTGATGCAGTAAGAAGGGAGAAACTTCGCTAAAAGAATAAGTGACATGATCGAGGTTTAAGTGGTGAAGAATTGCTTCTGAAGTGGCACCAGTTCCTCCTCCTATTTCGAGAATTTGATAGGGGCGATCACTATTAGAAAAGCGCGTTAAAATCTGGTTAATAGCTTGGGCAACTCGTTGATTCATCAATCGAGATACGGGAGAATTGCCATAGATACTTTCTGCATGAGCAACGGAACCTTCTGGGAAAATTAATGTCAAGGGGTCTATATTTCCCTTGAGAACTTCTGCTAAATTTTCGCCGCAGCGTTGCAACATTTCTAATTCAGGTTTTGCAGATGGACAAGTTTTTTCTAGCTTTTGTAGGGCTTGGGGTAAGGAAAAAGAGTCAGGCAAGTTTTTGACAGTCCAAATATTCCCTTGATTTTGAAGAATATTAGCTTGCTCTAAATCCTGCAAATAACGATTGAGCAAAATGTGATATTTGGGGGCAACAGGTAAGGTTTGTCTTAGGGTTTCTATTGTCCATTGTTCCCCCTGATTAAGTTTTTTCCCTAAGGACTCTAAAGCCTTGATGATATAGGCTGTAGCGATGGGTTGCAATTGATCAATGACTTGCAGATAATTGCTTAATTCTGTCTCGTCATCGATAACTTTAGCTGTTATTTCTGAAGCATTTTCTAAGGGTTTTTCTTTGACAAATTGGCAGAGGTATTCGGCGATATCAACAAGAGTTTGTAAATCGGTAAAGAGTTGATCTATTTTCACTTTGACTTGAAATTTTTCTTCAATTTTGCGAGAAAAGTCAGTCAAGATAATTGAGTCTGCTCCTAAGTTTAGTAATGTCTCATCCTCCGGCAGTTCGTTCTCATCTTCTTTCAGAAGTAAAGCCAAAATTGATTTTAATTGATTACGGATTTCCTGTTGATGTTTTTGCATATTGAAAACTGTGGTTTCGGTATCGGTAAGGTTAGAGGTTTGTGCGTCTAGGAATATTTTGTCAATGCTCTGATTTTCTGTTCGAGGATTAGGCTGAAATTGGAAAGGTTTCCTTTGAAAGGGATAGTTCGGCAATCTGACTTTTTTATAGCCATAATTTCGATTGAATTGTTCTGGATTGAAAGGTGCGCCATTTAGGTAGAGTTGTCCCAAGGCTGAAAGAATTGTCTGCCAGTTATCTAAGCCACGATTGAGGGAACTTAACCAGATGAACTCATCTTTATAACGACGACCTTGTTCTGCTAGTATTGGTCTTGGTCCCACTTCTAAAAATAGGTTATATCCCTTGTTGAAAGCGGTTATTAAACTCGACAAAAATCTTACTGGTTCTCGGCATTGTTTGCTCCAGTAAGTGGCATCTGGTGCATTTTCTAAAACCTCTCCATCAAGTCCTGAAAGTAAGAGAATTTGGGGGCGTTGATAAGAAATTTGACGAGCCTCTTTTTCAAATTCTTTTAAAATTGGCTCCATTAAAGGGGAATGAAAAGCCTGAGTAACGGGAAGATATTGAGCGGGAATTTTTTGCTTTTTGCAGGTGCTAATAACTTCCTCAATGCTGGCACTTTCTCCAGCAATAACAATCTGTTGAGGGTGATTAATGGCAGCTATTGAAACTGTTTGAGTATAATTTTTAATTAGGGAAATTACTGTCTCTTCATCAGCAAAAATTGAAGCCATTTTCCCAGAGGTCGTGGTTTGCATTAATTGCCCCCGTTTGACAACTAAGGCGAGTCCAGCTTCTAAGCTAAATACTCCTGCGATACAAGCTGCTACATATTCTCCCACACTATGGCCAATCAGTAAACTGGGGGTAATTCCCCAAGATTTCCATAGCATTGTTAGGGAATATTCTAGGGCGAATATAGCCGGTTGAGCGTAAGCAGTTTGATTGAGTAAATCGGTCTGTTCACCAAATAATATTTCAGTTAAAGGATGGTCTAAATACTTCGCTAATATTTCGGCACATTGATCAATATATTGACGAAATGTCGGCTGGGTTTGATAGAGTTGATGCCCCATGCCGGGATAACAAGCCCCTTGCCCTGTAAAAAGAAAAACAATTTTAGGGGATTTTTCCGATGTAAAACGTTGATAAAAAGTCAAATCATCAAGTGGTTTTTCTTCAGCAAAAGCGGTTAATCTTTGTTGTAATTCTGGACAAGTATCGCCAACAATGGCTAAACGTTCAGGTAAATCTATCCTTCCGACAGCTGCACTATAACAAATATCTCCAATTTCAGGATGAGATTCTAGGAGGGTATGGAAGCGTGTGGCTAATTCTTTTAAAGCGGTTTTGTTGTGGGCTGAAAGGGTTAAGAGATGACTGGGAATTTGTTGTTGAATTTCTGAGATTTTGCTGACGGGTGCCTGTTGAACAATGACATGGGCATTTGTGCCTGAAAAACCAAAAGAACTTACCCCAGCTATAGGGACTTTATTGTTATTCGGCCAAGGTATATTTTGAGTAGGAATTTTAATAGGATGATCTTCCCAATTAATCAGAGGATTAGGGCTTTGGAAGTGAAGATGGGAGGGGATTTCACCCTGTTGAAGAATCAGAATTGTTTTGATTATTCCAGCCATGCCAGCTGCGGCTTCAAGATGACCGATATTGGTTTTGACTGAGGCGACATAAAGGGGGTCGGAGCGCTTTCCATAAACTGAGGCAATGGCATTCAATTCGATGGGATCTCCTAAAGAAGTGCCTGTGCCATGAGCTTCTATGTAGCTGACATCTTCAGGGACTATTCTGGCATCAGCTAGAGCTTGACGGAGCAATTCTTGCTGGGCGGGTCCACTGGGTACGGTTAAACCGGCAGCAGCCCCATTATGATTCACCGCCGAACCTCGCAACAGGGCAAGAATGTGATCCCCGTTTTTCTGGGCTTCTGATAAAGTTTTTAAGATTAAAACCCCACAGCCTTCCCCTCGCACATATCCGTTAGCAGAGGCATCGAAGGTTTTGCAACGCCCATCGGGGGACATCATTCCCGACTGAGAAAGACTAATCGTAATTGCGGGTTCTAAAATGAGGTTTACCCCACCCACTAAAGCGAGTTCACATTCACGATTTCTCAGGCTACGAATCCCCTGATGGACGGCTACTAATGAGGATGCACAGGCTGCATCAATCGAGAGACAAGGACCGTGAAGATTGAGAAAATAAGATAGCCTTCCGGCGGCTGCGCTTAGAGCATTGCCGGTGCCAAAAAAAGAGTCAATTTGATCATAGTTAGTGCCGTAAACCTTCAGGGCATGATCAATGCTAGTAATCCCCACAAATACCCCTACTTTATTATCGGCTAAATTTTTCAGAGGTAAATTGGCATTTTCTAACGCTTCCCAAGCAACTTCTAAGAGTAACCTTTGTTGAGGATCCATGGAGGCTGCTTCTCTTGCTGAAATCGAAAAGAAACGGGCATCAAATTCTGTGATATTCTCTTGAAGAAATCCCCCATAAGCGGTGTTCATTTTTCCTAAAGTTGGTTCTTGAGAATACAGTTCTGAGATATCCCAACGGCTTTTAGGGACTTCTACTATAGCATCAAGCCCGGCTTGACAAAAACTCCAATATTTTTCTGGGGAATTAATACCTCCAGGAAAACGACAAGCCATCCCAACCACCGCAATAGCTTCACTTTGTCTCGTCTCTAATTCATTGATACGAGCCTGCATGACCTCCATTTTGCTTAAGGTCGTTGCCATTAATTTTTTGTAATCTATACTCTCAACCATGCCCTATTCTCTATAATTTCTAAATTTATACGCCGTTAAACATAAATTAGGATGCTGTGCTATCAGTAAATATAAACCCAAATTTAACTCCAGAGAGTTAAGCTTACTCATGTTCATCTACCTATCCTACCACATCTCATGGCTTTTGAAACATTATTTTTAAAGTTTAACCTCCATATTGATCAAGCTCCGTTAATTTTTGATTAAGTAATCTTGCCAGTTCGTCTTCACTGAGGCTGTCGTAGGGATTATGATTGTCAGGAATTGGATTTATTTTAATCTCAAAATCGAGATGATTGGCTAGAATTTCTTCCCTTAAATAGGTACTTAAGCTGAGAAGATTAGGATAATCGAAAATGATCGAGGATGGCAATTTACACCCTAAATCTCTTTCTAAGCGATTTTTAAATTCTATGACCATTAGAGAGTTTAAACCTAAGTCTAAGAATGATGTTTGTTGAGGAATAACCTTATTCTCATTTAACCCTGTCACTTCTCTTAATATTTTCTCCAGTCCTTCTACTAAAGCGTTTATTCGTTCGTCTATAGAGACAGATTTTAATCGTTCTAATAGTTTTGCTGGACTTGTTTGTTTTTGATTTTTTAGGGTTAATACCTCGCTAAAGAAGGGTTGATTAATATTGAAAGTTTGATTAAAAATCGACCAATTAATATCGATAACTATCCCTGGGTTAATTTCACCTAAAATTATCTGGTTGAGATATTGAAACGCTTGCTCAGAAGGCATCATCTGCAAACCCCAATTAGCGAAACGTTGTTGATCAATTTGGTTGCTCGTCTCCCAAGCTCCCCAATTGATACTAATACCAGGTAATCCTAAACTTTGCCGTTGCTGCATTAGAGCATCCATGAAAGCATTAGCCGCCGCATAATTACTTTGACCCGGTGAACCAAGGATAACAGCCGCAGAAGAAAAGCTTACGAAAAAGTCTAAAGATAGAGAGCGAGTATAACGATCTAATAATAAAGTTCCTGCTACTTTTGGACTGATTACCTTTTGATATTTTTGCCAACTTTGATTACTGATCAGCCCATCTTCTAAGACCGCTGCCGCGTGAATTATTCCTCGTAAGACGGGCAAGTCTGCGCCAAAACGAGAGAATAAATTTTTCATATCTGTGGGGGAAGTAATATCAGCTTCAATCAAGGTTACTTTTGTTCCTTTTTTCACTAATGAAGCTATCAATTCTGTTGAAGATTTAACATGGCGACTACACAAAACTAAGTGACTTGCTCCCATTTCTGATAACCATTGAGCCACTAATCCGCCCAGTTTTCCTCCCCCTCCCGTGATTAAATAAGCCCCTGACTGATTAATAAACTGTCGTTTTTCTGAGATAGGAAGAGATGCAGAAACTAACCTGGCTGCGTAGCGGTTTCCTTGACGTAAAGCCAAACGGAATTCATGGGGGAAACACTTTAATTCATTGAATAAAAGTTCAGCTTCATTAGCTTCTTTATGGATTGGTAAATCTAAACAAACACAACCCATTTTAGGATACTCTTGATTAATGACTGCTCCTAATCCCCATAAATGAGACTGTTGAGGAGATAAAGCCGTATCATTGATCATCTTATTAGCCCCGCGAGTAATCAGCCATAAATGGGGTAATTTCTCCCAGTTATTAGTGAGGGTTTGCACTAAATTTAAGACGGCATGAGAACTCTGATATACCGTATCTAGAACATCTTCAGCTTCTGAAGATTCCCAACAAAAAACAACACCAGTCGGAAATTCTCCAGATGGATAAGCTTCTTGATAGAGACGCTGAAAATCAGATTTCTGAGCGGCATTGATGACAAAAGAATCTTGAGAATGACATTGATAATTCTGCCCCATTTCTACAGTAATTACTTTTTCTCCTGCCTTTTTGTATAAATTAATTAGGGAATTTAAGTCTGTTTCTGGACGAACCAAGACTAACCAAGAATTTTGAGGATCAACGGCAACAGTTGGCATTGAAGAAAGTTTTTTCCATTCCACTTTATAAAAGCAATTGTTTGACTTTTCTTGCCATAAACTCTGTAAAATATCTGGATTTATGCGCCGTGCTGTTAAGTCAGTAAAACGAGCGCAAAGCTGTTCTTGTTCATTATAAATATTAACATTTACTCTCATTTCACCATTTGTATCTGAGATGACCTGAACTTCCGTCCAAACTTGCGAAGTTGGATTTAGGAATATTTCCAAGGAAGAGAATCCATAAGGTAGATGCAATTCTTGACCATGAATTTCGGGGAAAGCTGCCCCAATACTCTGTAAGCAAGCATCCAAAAGAACTGGATGAAAATAATAACGCCGATCCGCTAAACTAGGGTTAATACTAATTTTAGCTTGAGAGCCTTTTTTGAAAGAATATAACTCTTGAATCGCTTTAAACTGCTCCCCATACCTGATACCCATCTGCTGATAAAGCTGATAGAATTCACGAATAGAAATCGATTCTTTAGGGTTTTCCCTTTCTAATTTAGTTTGGGTTAATTCTGAGGCAGCCAAGCTTTGTATATCCTTAGGTTTGACTTCACCTGTAACATGAAGAACCCATTGTTCTTGTGCAGAATCGCTGCTAAATATCTCAAAAGTATAAATCAGTTGAGATGATTTTTTAGGTTTAAAAATTATCTGGATTATTGAGGGAGTTGGAGATAAGAGTAGTCCCTGATGGATAGAGACATTTTCAAGGGTGACAAAATGCCCATCAAATATTTTCTGACTTGCGGCTAAAATAGCTTCAATAAAACCAGTAGCCGGAAATACAATGTTTTCAAATACCTTATGTTCTTCTAAATAACTAGGGTTAAGAGAACTCACCTCACCTTCAAAGATCATGTCTCCCGTTGCTAACTTTTTAAAATCTCTAATAAAAGGATGTAACTGAGTCTTGATTTGCCCTAGAGAAAATTCCGAATTAGATAACCAATACCGTTCTCTTTGAAAAGGATAAGTCGGTAAAATAATCCGCTTACCTTGTTTAAATACTTTAGCCCAGTCTAGGGAATAACCATTAACAAAAAGTGTCGCTAAACTTCTATACATTTGTGCCTGTTCATCCTGCCCGGGTACAATACTAGGCAACCATAATAGGTCTTGGTTAGCGGAAATAAGGCGAGCCATACTCAGTAATACAGGCTTAGAACCGACTTCTAGAAAACAACGATAACCCTGATCAATTAAAGACTTAAATCCTTGACTAAACTGTACAGTATTACGCAGATGAGCTACCCAATAATCAGGAGTTGTAATTTCTGAACCTACAGCTTTCCCTGTCAGATTACTAATAATGGTTAAGTTAGGTTCATGAAAAGAAATTGTTTTTAAGACCTGGGAAAAGTCATCAAGAATAGGCTGCATTAAGGGAGAATGAAAAGCATGAGATACCGCTAAACGTTTAGTTTTATACCCTTGATCAATAAAGTCTTTTTCCAGTTGCTCAACAATCTCTTTAAATCCAGAAATGACAGTAATTGAGCCATTGGCTGAAGCAATATTAACTTGATTTTCATAAGAAGTTAGAGCGTTTGCTACCGTCTCATAATCAGCATAAATAGCGGACATACTGCCATTGTGGGGCAATTTTCCCATTAATTTACCCCGTTGAGTCACTAATTTTAAGGCATCTTCTAAAGAAAAGACTCCTGCCCAACAAGCCGCCACATATTCCCCGATACTATGTCCTAAAAGGGCTGAAGGTTGTATTCCCCAAGATTGCCATAATTTGGCGAGTGCATATTCAAGGGAAAAAATCACCGGCTGAGTGATTTGGGTTTCCTCTAATAACTGGCTATTTTGCTCTTGAAAGATTAAATCTAGGAGAGATTTTTCTAAAAGGGGTTCTAGAATTTGATCACAAAGATCTAATGTTTCCTTAAAAACAACTTCTCGGTTATAAAGGGTTTCTCCCATGCCAGAATATTGAGAGCCTTGTCCAGAAAAGAGGAAAGCTATCTTTGGCGGAGTCTCTGATAAAATCGGTCGGATTAATGAGTCAGAATCTTCACCATCTTGGTAATCAATTAATGCTCGTTGTGCCGTCGTTATTGAGTCTGCTAAAATACAGATTCGTTGCGGAAAAATCCCCCGCCCTGTACTGGCGGTAAAACAAACATCAGCTAAATTGATAGACTCAGTCAAAATATCTTGATAATTTCTCGCTAACTCTTGCAGCGATTTTTCAGAACGAGCCGAAAGGGGTAATAGATAAAAATTATTCTCCGAAGGTTGAGGTAAATCAGCGTCAATTTCCCCAACAATGATATGAGCATTCGTTCCACTAAATCCAAAGGAACTTACTCCAGCAATCCTTGAACGTTCGCTGATATGCCAAGGTTTTCCTTGTACAGGAACTTCAAAAATATGAGAACTCCAATCAAAGCGGGGATTAGGATTTTTAAAGTGAAGATGAGGAGGTATTTTATGGTGTTGTAAAGCTAGAACTGTTTTAATTAATCCAGCAATTCCGGCAGCACCTTCTAAATGGCCTAAATTCGTTTTTACTGAACCAATAATTAAAGGCCGATTAGGGGAGCGTTGACCAAAAACGGCGGACATACTTTCTAATTCAATGGGATCACCAAGGGCTGTTCCAGTGCCGTGAGCTTCAATATAATCGATTTGTTCAGGCTTGAGATTAGCACTTTTAAGGGCTTGATGTAATAATTTTTCTTGAGCTTGACCATTAGGAACAGTTAGCCCACTACTTGGACCATCATGATTGACGGCTGTGCCATAAATTTTCGCTAAAATTTGGTCTCCATTCTTAACTGCTTGGCTCAATCTTTTCAGAACAACTATTCCACAGCCTTCTCCTCGCACCATGCCATTTGCGCTCTCATCAAAGGTTTTGCAATGTCCATCAGGGGCAAGCATATGGGCGCGACTTTCGATTAAAGAAATAATGGGAGTTAAAATAATATTAACCCCTCCAGCTAAAGCCAGATCGCACTCACCATTAAGTAAGGCATTATAAGCTAAATGAATCGCTACTAATGAGGAGGAACAAGCGGTGTCAATAGTCATTGATGGACCCTGTAAACCAAGAACATAAGAAAGACGACCCGCCGCCATACTAACAGAAGTTCCTGAACCAGTATAAGCATTAATGGCTTGAGGAGAATAACTTAATTGGGCATAATCTTGAGTCATGCAACCGATAAAAACTCCCGTCTGACTGTTGCGTAATTTTTGGGGATTTTGTCCAGCAGATTCTAAAGCTTGCCAAGTAGTTTCCAAGAGTAAACGCTGCTGAGGATCCATGGCGACAGATTCTCTAGGAATAATGCCAAAAAATTCTCCATCAAATTCCTCAATTTGTTCTAGAAATGCACCGTAAGGAGCGTATATTTTGCCTGGGACATCGGGATTAGGATCATACCATGTTTCCTGATCCCAGCGATCTTGAGGGATTTCTGTTATAGCATCTTTTCCCTGTTCTAAAAGTTCCCAGAAAGATTGTAAATTCTTAGCACCGCCGGGGAATCGACAAGCCATGCCGACAATAACAATAGGATCATCATCGAGTTGTGATTTTTCTGGCGGTTTTTGAGAAATTTCTGCTTTTATTTGAGGGGTAAATACCGGTTGACAATTATCTAGAACTTCTCGCTGTAAATAATTAGCTAAGACTTCAACATTCGGAAAACGAAAAGTAATTGTCGAAGGGAGAGAACAATTAAAGTCAGTTTGTAACAGATTTCGTAACTCTGTAGAAGTGAGAGAGTCCATCCCCAAATCAAAAAAGCCTTGTTGAGGGGAAAAAGTTTCATCATTTGAGCGTCCTAAGACAGTAGAAACACGCATAATGATATGATTAGTTAGCCAATTAGTACGCTCTTTTAAGGTTAAATTTTGCCATTGTTTTAAAAACTCAGATGAGGGGGCAGCTTGGGGTTTTCCTTGAGGCAGAAAGTTTTTATAAAAGCTTTGATGAATATAAGGAAATTGTTGCCAGTCAATATTAATTACACCAGCGCGAATAATCTGATTTAGGAGAATTTTTTCGAGAGCATTAAGGGCTAAATCGGGTTTCATAGCCCCATATCCTTTAGCGGCTAATCTCTCCAAAACATTGCGATCTACTGCTGCACCTATTTCGCTCCAAGGACCCCAATTTATGACCGTTCCGGGTAAATGATGCGCCTGACGATAATAGATAAAAGCGTCTTCAAAGGCATTAGCTGCCGCAGCATTAGCTTGTCCTGCCGAGCCAATTAAAGATACAGCAGAAGTATAACAGACAAAGAATTCCAATGGGTCATTTAGGGTGAGTTGATGAAGCAACCAAGTTCCTTTAACTTTGGGAGCTAAAACATAATTAAAGCTCTCTGGTGTTAGTCTTAATAAGGTTGTATCGTCTAAGGTTCCAGCAATGTGAAAAATGCCCCGTATAGGATATTTAGAACGGCATTCTTCTAGGACGGCGTGCAGTTTTTCAGCATCGGTAATATCAAGTTTTTTAAGGGTAACTTCTGCCCCACTAGAGGAGAAATTTGCTAATATTTCAGGGCTAATTCCTTCTGCCCCTCGACGACTACACAAAACTAGATTCCGCGCCCCTTTTTCAATCATCCATCGGGTTGTTGCTAATCCTAACCCCCCTGTGCCTCCTGTGATTAAATAATAGGCATCAGGACTAAAATTGATCTTTCCATCTTCAAGTTTTCTCTGCACCAAACGAGGATAAAAACGCTGTTCCCCCCGCAAAGCAACCCGGTTTTCTTGGGGATTACTGTAGATTTCTTGCAGCAGTTTGTCGGCTGCGTTTACTTCATCTGGATCTAGGTCAATCGCCTTAAAATTAAGTTCAGGATGTTCTAAGACTAGGCTGAAGGCTATTCCTAATAA
Organism: Microcystis sp. M31BS1; assembly: GCF_020245285.1. Lineage (NCBI taxonomy): Bacteria > Bacillati > Cyanobacteriota > Cyanophyceae > Chroococcales > Microcystaceae > Microcystis > Microcystis sp. M31BS1. The sequence continues at coordinate 34,772 of NZ_JADBVE010000164.1, read as the reverse complement.
GGAGGCTTGAGAGGGAGAGGTTAGGGGTTTAAAGGCTTTTGCTGGTACTGCTCCTTGAGTCACTAAAACCAGAGCTGGTGGGTTTTCTTGCTGCAATAATGCTTGTAAGAAAAAGAGAAATCGTTGACAATGAATCTCGACTTGTTGATCAATTTCTTCGGGGATGTTTTCTAAGCCCCAGAAGTACAGTATTTGACGAGTTTCTGAAGTTATCGAGTTTCTCAATATTGATAGGTAATCTTCAGCAATCTCCAGGTTAATATCTTGGGTAAAGACGCAAGAACAACTTATTCCTCTCTGTTGGAATAGAGGGATTAAACCGTTAGCAATTCCTTGACTATCTGCCCAGATTATTTGATGAGAGTAAGATTTTGCTGGCAGAGAAGGTAATTGCTCACTGCTTCTACCAATAATGACACTTTGTTTTAATAAATTTCGGGTTTTTGCTTGGCTTGGTTCGATAATATTAATGTCTTCAAATTGATTCTCAATCAGTAAATTTTGCCAATCTTTTGTGCTGATTAACGGATAACCATTCCGCCGCAGATCTTGACTACATAACCACCATCCTTCTGTCAAGCCAAAGGTTAAATCTACCCAACGTCTTGCCCCTGTACTTTCTAAGAGGATTAGTAGTCCCTTGGGAGCGATGAGAGAGCGCACATTTTCAAGGGTTTTTTGAAGGTTGGCTGTGGCATGAAGAACATTAGCGGCAATGATTATGTCAAAACTGCCAGGGAGAAAATCCTGAGTAAAGGGATTTTTTTCAATGTCTAAAGTTTGATATTTAATAAAGGGATAGTTTCTAAAATTTTCCTTGGCTCTTGTTAAGAAACTAGAGGAAATATCGGTGAATACATATTCGATATGTTCTTTGGGTAAGTGAGGTAAAAGGCCAGCAGTAGCGGCTCCTGTGCCTCCTCCAATTTCGAGAATTCTTAGGGGATAATAGGGGGGGAAATTTGCAATAGCACGGCTGATTGTGGTGGCGACTAACTGATTCATCAATTTAGCTCCGGCGGCTTCCGAATAAATTGATGCGATCGCTTCTAAATCCCCTTGAGGAAAGAGTAATTCTAAGGGATCAACTTGACGACTCATGACTTCGGCTAAAGCAGAGCCACAACGCTCCATTAGACTAATTTCTGCTGGATAATCGGCAAATTCTTGGCGGAGAATTTTAATTTGTGATTGGGATGAAGGTGCTTCTAATTTTTTGAGGAATAACCAGCCATCTTTTGTCTGATTAACGATTTTTTCTTCAGCTAAAATGCTTAAACATCGAGATAATAAAGGTCGGTAAAAATCGACAATTTGACCTTGATTTGCTATCTGTGCTTCGGAATAAGTTTGACCTAATTTTGGCTGTCCATTAAGTTTTGTTAAGGCTTCCCAGATATAGACAACGCTTAACTTTTCCAAAGCTGCCATTAAGCGCTCATATTGCGCCAATTTTTCCCCTAGTTGTTGTTCTAACTGTGCGGGGTGAATTTGATTTTTAATCACCTGGGGAGCTACTAAAGTGTCTCTGCCATTCCCTAATAATTCCTCGCAAGGTATCCATTCTTCTAGATAGATTTGAGGGGGGATTTCTTGGGGGATAATCTCTTGGGATTGAACGGCTTTTAGTTCTAAGTTGGTGAGGGATGCTAAGGGTTGACCCTGGAGGGAATAGATATCAATATCAGCGATGATAATGTTAGGGTTAGGGGAGGAGTTTTTCAGTCGAACCGCGCTGATTACCTGCTCATCAGGAGGGTAGAAAAATGCCAATTTACCAAGACGAACAGGAACATAAGTTACTGAGGATTCTTCTTTAAATAAAATGGCAGCAATACCTTGAAAACAAGCATCTAACATAGCAGGATGAAAATGATATTTTTCCCGCTCTAACCTATCGGTTAATTTGATTTGAGCAAAAGCTGTATTTTCCCCCCGCTTCAGTTGATGAATGAGCCGAAAGTTACTCCCGTAATTTATCCCTGATTTTTGATAAGTTTCATAAAAGGAGTTGATATCGACTTCTTCAGGACAATTTTTGGCGATTTCTTCTAAATCACAATGGGTTAAATTAGTTGATTTCAATTCCTCAATTGTTCCAGTAACTAATACTTCCCAATTTGGCTCAAGTGCATGGTAAATTTTAAAGCTTTTTTGCTCAATGATTAACTGTAATGTGTCTTCCGTATCTTTTAAAATTAATGCCTTCTTAAATTCAACATTTTCTAAAATAACTTTTTGATTCTCCCCGGCAGCTAAAGCCATTTCTATTAAGGCAGATGCTGGCAATATGGCCTGCTCAAAAACCTGATGTTCTCCTAAAAATGCAGGTTTATGTTGACTAATGCTCCCTCGATATTGAAGCAGAGCTAAGGGAGAAGAAAAATGCTCGCCTAGTAAGGGATGTCCAGAGTAATAATTAGGGTTTTTATAGCTAGAAGACTCTGATTTATTGCCAGAATTTATCCAGTAGCGTTTGCGGATAAAAGGCGAATTAGGTAAACTAATTTTTTGCCCTGGATGTGAGCGATGAAAGGCTTCCCAGTTAATATTAAATCCTCTCACATAGAGTTGACCTAGTACCCTTTGCTCATGGTGGTCACTGTGACAATCTTCCCCTAAACTAGATAACCATAGAATTGAATTTACCCCTAACTTTTGACGACCTATATTAATGAGATTGGCACCGATTCCCATTTCTAGGAAGATTTGATAGCCCATTTGATGCAGAGTAGAAATTCCCTGGGCGATTTCGTCGGATTTCTGCCTAATCTTTTCCCCTCTATTCACCAAATTTGTGAGAGATTTTTTCACAACTTCACCCTGATAAATTAGGGTAATATCGGGAGAGTTAGAATCGACTTCTGGGGTGCTTTTGAGCAAGGATAAAAGGTCTTCTGAGTTGGGGTTTTGTGGGCTAATTTTAGCGCGTTTCGCCACCAGCTTGACGGTATCTTCAAGGGAAAAAACGCCCGCTTGTTGAGCGGCGAGATATTCCCCTAATCCAGAACCTAAAATCGCAGAAGGAGAAATTCCCCACGATTTCCAGAGTTCACAAAGAGCATATTGATAGGCAAATAATAGCGGTTGTACAGACAAAGGAATCTGAGGCTCTAAGGCTTTTTTAGATGACAATAATTCGTGAAGAGAAAATTCTAAATATTTTTTAAACAGATGCTCGCACTGCCTAAAAGCCTCATGAAATACTGGCTCATTATTGAGCAGATTTTCAATGATTTCTGGACTAATTTCTTCCTCGTAATTGCAGAGAAAAGCAACTTTAGGATGGCTTTGCGCTTCTCCATAAATGATGTCGAAGCTATTATTTTGAATATTTTGAAATTGCTTTTCATCCCCATTGCTATTGAGAAAAGCCTGAATTCCTTGATGCAGATTCTCTTGATTAGAAACTAAAAGAGCGAGACGATGTTTATGGGGAAAACGACCAGTATTTAAAGATAGAGCAATGTCCTTGACGCTGAGATCTGTTTTCTGCTCAAGCTCATCGACAAATTGAGTCGTAAAAAGACGTAAACGTTCGGGTTCTTTAGCCGAGAAAGTAACGAGAATGGGGGATATTTTTGGGGTTTGGGGTTGCGGTTGAGGCGGTTCACTTAAAATAACATGAGCGTTGGTTCCCGATGCTCCAAAAGAACTGACTCCAGCCGCTTTGAGCTTGCCATTATTAACATTCCAAGGACAATTTTGCGTAACGATACTAATCGGCAAGGCATCCCAATTAATATGAGGATTGGGTTTTTTAAGGTTTAGATGAGCCGGAATTTCACGGTAGTGTAGCGATAATGCGGTTTTAATTAATCCTGAAATTCCCGCCGCCGCCGCCAGATGACCTAAATTAGTTTTGAGAGAACCGACTAATAAAGGGTTAGATTTGCGACGATTGACGCATAATGCCTCGGCTATGGCTTTAATTTCGATGGGATCTCCCAAAGATGTTCCTGTACCGTGAGCTTCAACATAATCGATAGCCTCGGCATCTAAACGAGCGTCAGCTAGAGCTTCTCTGATTAATTCGCTCTGTACGGGCCCATTAGGAACGGTAAAGCCGCCACTGGCTCCATCGTTGTTGACTGCGGTCCCTCGAATCACGGCCCAAATGTGATCACCATCTTCAAGAGCGTCACTGAGTCTTTTTAAGACGATGACTCCGCAACCTTCGCCGATTCCAAACCCATCGGCACTTTCGTCAAAGGTTTTGCATTGGCCATCTGGGGCCAACATCTGATTGCGGCACAAGGCGATGACGACTTCTGGAGTTAAAACTAAGTTCACTCCTCCGACTAAAGCTTGTCTGCATTCTTGGGAACGTAAGGAACGGCAAGCGAGATGAACAGCGACTAAGGAGGAAGAGCAAGCGGTATCTACTGCCAAACTCGGACCATTAAGATTTAAAAGGTAAGAAATACGCCCAGCTGCCGCGTTAGTATGATTGCCCGAAATATGATAGGCTCCGATGGCATTATAGTCCTCATTTGAGGTAACAATACGGGCATAGTCATTGTTAGTAATCCCGATAAAAACCCCTGTTTTTCCCCTTCTAGCCGTCGTTGTTGCCATTCCTGCATTTTCCAAAGCTTCATAGGCTACCTCTAAAAGCAATCTTTGCTGAGGATCCATAGCGACGGCTTCCTTGGGAGCAATTCCGAAAAAATGGGCATCAAACTGGGAGACATCATCAAGAAACCCCCCCTGAGAAACATAGATTTTACCCACTTTATTCCGATCTGAATCATAAAAATCCTGCTGGTTCCAGCGCTCCTTAGGTATTTCTCTGAGGTTATTTTTACCCGCTTTGAGGAAAGACCAGAAGGATTCAGGTGTCGCAATATTATGACCGAAACGACAACCTAAACCGACGATAGCTAAGGGTTCGCTTTGTTGAGACTCGAAAGCTTTTAATTTTTCTTTAGCTTCACTAAGAGCTTTAAAAACTCTAGTTTGAATTGACTGGTCGTTTTCGGATAAGTTCTTTTTATCTTGAAAGTCCATATTGTTAGAATCGACTTGGAAAAGAATAATTATTGCGACTGACGGGGTGACAAGCAGATGGAAAGTGAAACAGGGTGTAGAGTGTCGGGTTTAGGGAAAAAGCTTGAGACTTTCGCCAAAAGATAACGAGGGAATTTGGTTTTTGCCGAGTAAGTCGATTAATTTGATGGCTCACAGTGAGGAAATTTTTCCCCCACCTCACTTAAATTTCAACCTCGTTGTCACCCCTTCAGCTATTACGACCAGACATCTAATCGTACCTGACCAAGGTAGTAATTGTCAATAGACATCTGCAATAAACGTTTATGGGGTGTGGCATCCTAAGCTCTGCTCTGCTGGTTTCGCGCAATCATATCTTTAAATGTCACACTTTCTGCACTTCTTAATATTCAATTAATAATTTTTACTAATTTATTGGGTTCAGTGGTTTCTACAGTGAAGATTTTTTGTCAAAACATCCCAGGGAATGTAAAAATTTGTAAAAGTATATGGAGATGTGCAGAATGTCGGTTAGTATGCTACAATGTCGAGGCTCAGAACAATTTTGAAGAAGCGACAGAAACCCTGACCTTAGCCGTAGTCGGGTTTCCTGTAGTTCAAATAGCAATAATCCCACTCGTCAGAGACAGGAATTATCGCTTTAAGGGAACGGGGAAAAAAGCATTGTACCCCATGACTCTGAATACCGCCATCAACCACTATTTAGGGAAAAAGTTAGAACAGCAATGGAAGCACATCTGGTTTCAATAGATTACCAAATTCGGCAACTTCAAGAAATAGATCCAGTAACTACTCTATTTGGTAATGTAAGTCAGAATAAAACCGGGGAGCAGGATAGCGTTCTTGAGGTCATCTCTACAGATTTACAGGAAAAAACTAACAGTTTAACGGCAAATAATTTTGTTAATAATTTAGCATTTCATCTGGCTGTTGTTCAAGTTTTAATGTTTAAATACACTGCTCAAGTCGAGTTTGCCACGGCTACAGCAGCTTTGAATACAAAAACATTAGATAGCCTGATATTTTGCCGGTTCAATCAACATAATTTTAGTTCATTTAAAGATTTACTAAGGATCATTCGTAAAGATTTACAAGAAGGCTATCGCCATCAAAACTATACGCTGGATAGTTTGGTCAAAACCTTGGCAGCAAGAGGAGGAAATCTAGAGAACATTTTTGACGTTGCTGTGATTAAAGAAGGACTGTGTGCGGACATTTCTTCGTTAAATCGGTTTCAATTAGTTTTTACCATAGAAGCGGATAATAGTGGTGTTTCTGTCACTTTTATTAAAGATAAATTTCCCAGGGATTTTGTCGAGAGAATGCTAGGACATTACCTAGAAATCTTAGAAATGGTGACGAGTAATCCCGATATAGATTTGTCAGAAATTGATATATTAACGACCGAAGAACGAGAACAATTACTGAGAGATTGGAATGATACGGCCATTGAATATCCTGAAAAGCAATGGATTCATCAGCTATTTGAAGAGCAAGCCAAACTTTACCCTGAGAGAGAGGCGGTCATTTTTGAAAATCAAGAATTAACTTATCAAGAATTAAATGAAAAAGCCAATCAACTTGGTCATTACCTACAAAAATTAGGAGTAAAACCAGAGGAATTAGTAGGAATTTATCTAGAGCGTTCCTTAGAAATGGTAGTAGGATTATTAGCTGTTTTGAAGGCCGGAGGAGCTTACGTTCCCTTAGATCCTAATTATCCTCAAGAACGCCTAAGTTATCTATTAGAAGATACTGGGGTAAAAGTTATTATTACTGGGGAATCGCTGCGGGGATTGTTGGACGAATACCGAGGAATTGTTGTTGCTTTGGATACAGATTGGTCAGCAATTTCTCAAGAAAGTCAGAACAATTGTGACAGTGGTGTAACTGGGGAAAATTTAGCTTATGTTATCTACACTTCCGGTTCCACAGGTAAACCTAAGGGCGTGATGAATAATCATAAGGGGATTAGGAATCGTTTGTTGTGGATGCAGGATACTTATCAGTTAACTAAGAGTGATTGCATTTTACAAAAAACCCCTTTTAGTTTCGATGTTTCAGTGTGGGAATTCTTTTGGCCTTTATTAGCGGGTGCAACCCTAGTGGTAGCAAAACCCGAAGGTCATAAAGATAGTACCTATTTAATACAATTGATCCAAAAGCAGCAAATCACTACCCTTCATTTTGTCCCCTCCATGTTGCGGGTGTTTCTGCAAGAACCAGAGCTAAAAGGATGTAGTTCTCTCAAGCGGGTTTTCTGTAGTGGAGAAGCTTTGTCATTAGACTTAACACAACGCTTTTTTGAGCATTTTGACTGTGAACTTCACAACCTCTATGGTCCGACTGAGGCGGCGATTGATGTGACTTACTGGCCTTGTTTGCCGGAGAGTCAAAAAGCCATAGTGAGTATTGGCCGACCGATTGCCAATACTCAGATTTATATTCTCAATCCGCACTTACAACCAGTTCCTATAGGGATTGTGGGAGAATTACATATTGGTGGGATAGGTTTAGCTCGTGGATATCTCAATCGTCCCGAATTGACGGCCGAGAAATTTATCCCTAATCCTTTTGCTAAGGTGGAAGCAGGAATAGGGGGAGAAATTAGGGCAAAATTATATAAAACGGGAGATTTAGCCCGGTATTTACCCGATGGAAATATTGAGTTTTTAGGGCGGATTGACCATCAAGTTAAGATTCGAGGTTTCCGGATTGAGTTGGGGGAAATTGAAGCTATACTCAGTCAACATCCAGCAGTTGAGCAAGCGGTAGTTATTGCATCGGAGACAGAAACAGGGAGTCAAACACTAATTGCTTATGTTGTGGGTCAGTCTCAAGAGGGGGAACTCTTGGCGACTTCAGAAAAAGGGCAATTATTCGATGAGCAAATCGAGCAATGGCAAAGCCTCTATAATCAAATTTACAGCCAAACATCGGCAGATTCTCAGGGTATATTTAATATTGTTGGCTGGAATAGCAGTTACACGGGGGAACCTATCCCTGCCGCCCAGATGCGAGAATGGCTAGATGATAAAGTTAAGGTTATTCTGGCTCAACAACCGAAAAAAGTTCTGGAAATAGGTTGTGGAACCGGGTTAATATTATTCCAAGTTGCTCCCCATTGCCAGTGTTATTGGGGAACCGATATTTCATCCGTTGCCTTAGACCATATTCAGCGAATTAATCAAGAAGGGCCGAAGCTAGAGCAAGTCAGGCTATTGCATAGCACAGCCGATAAATTTGAGGGTTTGGAGTCAGAAGGATTCGATACAATTATCCTTAACTCGGTTGTGCAGTATTTCCCCCATATAGATTACTTACTGCGGGTTTTAGAGGGAGCTATCAAGGTACTAACTCCGGGGGGGTGTATTTTCCTTGGAGATGTGCGAAACTTGCAACTCATGGAAGCTTTTCACGCTGATGTAGAACTTTATAAGGCTAACCCTGAGGATGCGATTAAGGATTTTAAACAGCGAGTACAGAGAAAAATTGAGCAAGAAAATGAATTATTTATTGACCCAGATTTTTTTAGAGCAATTCAGTCCTATTTTCCTCAGATTACTGAAGTCGAGATTCATCTAGAGAGAGGTCAACACCACAACGAATTAACTCAATTCCGTTATAATGTTGTTCTGCGGATTGAAACGATTCTGGATTTTAGCACCGACTTTCCAGAATTAAACTGGACTGAACAGCAGCTGACTTTATCTGAGGTAAGAAATCAACTGGGGAAATCTGAGGGGTTAAGGGTGATAGGTGTCCCTAATTCTCGCTTGTTCAGACCTTTAAAAAGTGTGGAATTGTTCAGAAATTCTCAAGACTTTGGGACGACCGAGGAATTTCAAGCTATTAAATCGGAAATTATCCCAGAAAATGCCGTAGAACCTGAAGATTTTTCGGCTTTAGCTGAGGATTTATCCCTTTCGGTTTGGGTAACTTGGTCGGATACTCCGGACCGTTACGATGTGATTTTTGCCCCGCTGGAAAATTCCCAGAGAAATTACATCGCTTTTACCCCCACCCACACCGCAAAACCTGAATGGCAACTTTATGCAAATCACCCTTTAAGGTCTAAGTTAAACAGTAAACTGATTCCCCAACTGCGGAGTTATCTGCAAAAGCAACTCCCAGAATACATGATACCTCATGCCTTTGTGCAATTGGATGCTATTCCTCTGACAAATAGTGGAAAAATTGACCGTCGCGCCCTACCCTCTCCAAGCTATAACAGTTTCAGGAATTCGGAGAATTTTGTCGCACCTTGTACCCCTCTTGAGGAAATTTTAGCACTGATTTGGGCTGAAGTTTTGGGCATCGAAGAGGTTGGTATTCACGATAATTTTTTTGAACTTGGGGGGGATTCGATTCGGGGAATACAAGTGATCGCTAAGGCGCGACAAATGGGTTTTCATTTTTCCTTACCCCAATTATTGCAACATCAAACCATTCAAGAATTGGCCAATTGCGTTAGCTATGAAATTGATACTTTAGGGACTGAAAAAACGGAAGTTTTTAGTTTAATTTCTCAAGAAGTTCGCCTCAATTTACCGGAGGAAGTGGAGGATGCTTATCCTCTAACTGCTCTACAATTGGGGATGATATTTCATAGTGAATATCAGGGGAATCTATCGGTGTACCATGATGTGTTTACCTATCATATTCGTGCTGATTTTAGTTTTCCCGCTTTACATAGTGCTATTCAGGAGATTGTCCAGCGGCATCCGGTATTACGAACCAGTTTCGCACTCTTTGAATATCAAGAACCCCTACAATTAGTTCACCGAAAAATCGATGTTCCTTTAGGATTAGATGACCTAACCCATTTATCTCCTTCTGAACAAGATACGGCTATTGATGATTGGATTGAGCGGGAAAAAATCCGCACTTTTGACTGGAATAGTCCTCCTTTATTTCGCTTTCATCTCCATCGCCGCAGTCAGGATAACTTTAACCTAACTTTCAGTTTTCATCACTCTATTTTAGATGGTTGGAGTGTGGCTTCGTTGCTCACAGAATTGTTACAACAGTATCTCTATCTTCTCGACAAAAAAGTTCTCCCTCTCTCTCCAACTCCCGCTCTCAGTTTTAGGGATTTTGTCGCCTTAGAAAAGAAAACTATTCAATCGCCAGAATGCCAGAATTATTGGCAAGAAAAACTCAGAGATGTGACGCTGACCAAACTTCCTCAGTGGTCGAAATCTAATCGAGTTAATCAAGATTGGGATTGGTTAGTTCCTATATCTAGTCAGGTATCTCAGGGATTAAAACAACTCGGTAAACAAGTGGGAGTCCCCCTAAAAAGTGTTTTATTGGCGGCTCATTTTCGGGTATTAAGTTTACTGAATAATCAGAGGGATATTGTTACGGGTTTAGTCTCTAATGGACGGTTAGAAGCAGCCGGTGGGGAAAAGATTTTAGGTTTATTTCTGAATACTTTACCCCTACGTTTAGAGTTATCTGGAGGCCCTTGGAGCGATTTAGTTAAGCAAGCTTTTGATGTTGAAAGAGAATGCTTATCTTGGCGAAGATATCCCCTCGCTGAGTTACAAAAATCAGGTCAACCTTTGTTTGATACGGCTTTTAATTTTATTCATTTCCATGTTTATCAAGGTATCATCGGGGTGAAAGATTTAGAGATCTTAGGAGGGAAGTTTTTTAATCAAACTAATTTTACATTGTTAGCTAATTTTAGTCTTCATCCCCTTTCATCTCAAATAGAACTTACCCTTAAATATGATGGGAATTATCTAGGGGAAAAGCAGATGGAGTTAATCGGAGGATACTACGAGAAAACTCTCATCGCTATGGCAACGGAAGGGTTAGAACGTTATGAAACTTGTTGTTTACTTTCTGAGCAAGAACAACATCAATTATTAAAAGAATGGAATGATACTGAGGTTCACTATCCGGATGGGTGTATTCATCAATTGTTTGAGGAGCAAGTTAAGCGCAGTCCTGATGCGATCGCTATTATTACAGCAAATGAACAATTAACCTACCGTCAATTAAACGAAAAAGCGAATCAATTGGGGCGATATTTAGCGATAAAAGGGTTAAAACCGGAGTCTTTGGTGGGAATTTGCCTAGAACGGACCCCTGAGATGGTTATAGGGTTATTAGCCATTCTCAAAGCAGGGGGAGCTTATGTACCTTTAGATCCAGCTTATCCAACTGAACGCCTCAATGTTATCTTAGAAGATGCTCAAGTTTCCTTGTTGCTAACACAAGCAAAATTAGTAGAGAAATTAGGGAATTATCCAGGGAATCTGGTGATATTAGAGGCAGAAGCCAGAAATATAGCCCTAGAAAGTCCCGAAAACCTCTCTTTACCCGTAAGTTCCAGTAATACCGCTTATGTGATTTATACCTCCGGTTCAACGGGGAAACCGAAAGGGGTTGTCATTGAGCATCACAGCACCACAACCTTACTCAATTGGTCCAAGGAAGTCTTTAGCAGTGAGGAATTAGCGGGGGTTTTGGGTTCTACTTCTATTTGTTTTGATTTGTCAGTATTTGAACTATTTTTGCCCTTAGCTGTGGGGGGTAAGATTATTCTGGCCCAGAATGTTCTAGATTTGCCTAGTTTAAGTGCAGCCAAAGAGGTAACATTAATTAATACCGTACCTACAGCGATCGCCCAACTACTGGAAATTGAGGCGATACCTGAGACTGTGCAAACGGTAAACCTCGCCGGAGAAGCTTTGTCTAATCAATTAGTCCAGAAGCTTTACCAGCAGGAAAACATTAAGAATGTTTATAATCTCTACGGTCCTTCAGAAGATACCACTTATTCCACTTTTAGCTTAGTGCCTAAAAAAGACCATGGACAACCGAGTATCGGCCGACCTATTGCCAATACTCAAGTTTATATTCTGGACTCTTTTAAACAACCGGTTCCTTTAGGAACTATTGGTGATTTATATATCGGGGGTAAAGGGTTAGCTCGATGTTATCTGAATCAACCTGAATTAACCGCCGAGAAATTTATCTCCAATCCGTTTAGTAATGAACCCAATGCCAAACTCTATAAAACAGGAGATTTAGCCCGATATTTACCCGATGGAAATATTGATTTTTTGGGGCGGGGTGATAATCAGGTAAAATTGCGGGGTTTCCGCATTGAATTAGGAGAAATTGAGGCAACTCTAGGGACTTATCCCCAAGTTAAGCAAAAGGTGGTGAAGGTTTGGGAAGACTCCTATCGGAATAAGAGGTTAGTCGCTTATCTAGTAGGAGAAAATGGCCCGATAAATACTGAGGATTTGCGTCGTTTCTTGGGACAGAAATTGCCAGAGTATATGATTCCGGCTCTTTTTGTCTCCTTAGAAGCTCTCCCGCTGACTCCTAATGGAAAAATTGACCGTTCCAGATTACCCATCCCTGAGATACCTTCCACATCTGAGCAGGATTTTGTTCCTCCTCATACTCAGAAAGAAAAGATTTTGGCCAGTATTTGGCAAGATATTCTCAGCATTAAACAAGTGAGTCGTTATGACCGCTTTTTTGAAGTTGGGGGCGATTCTATTGTCAGTATTCAGGTTGTCGCTCGCGCTCGTCAAGCCGGGTTGAAGATTACCCCTAAACAGATATTTGAATATCCTACTCTTGCGGAACTGGCTACAGTTGCTGATTATTCCAGAGCGGAATTAGCTAAACAGGGTTTAGTGACGGGTATTGTGCCTCTTACTCCCATTCAACTGTGGTTTTTTGAGCAAAATCGCGCTGAAATGCACCACTTTAATCAGTCTGTCCTCTTAGAAGTTCCCCATCACCTGAAAGCTGATTTGTTAGCTCAATCTCTGAGAAAATTAATTGAACATCATGACGCTTTGCGGTTACGGTTTACTGTGGAGGAAGGACAATGGCAACAAGTCAATGGAGGAATGCCGGATGAAGTACCTTTTGAAGTGATTGATTTGTCTTCGATTCCTCAATCTCAGCAAGGGGAAACTCTCTTAGCAATGGCAACAACTCAACAAGCAAGTTTAAATCTCTCTAGTGGACTATTAATCAAGGCGGTGCTATTTGAATTAGCACCCTATCAACCCAGTCGGTTACTGATTATTATTCATCACTTGGGGGTTGATGGTGTATCTTGGCGAATTTTGTTAGAAGATTTATTGATGACTTACCAACAGCTAGAAAGGGGGGAGAATGTAGAACTTCCACCTAAAACCATAGCCTTTCAGGATTGGGCGCTTCTCTTGAGGGATTATGGACAAGGGCAAAAAGCGAAAGAGCCATTAGACTATTGGTTAACTCAACCTTGGTTAGAGGCGAGAAATTTACCTGTAGATGACGAGGCTGGAAAACCATACAATACAGTAGCGACGGCAAATGATGTCACGGTGACTCTAGATGAAGAACAAACCCGCACCCTCTTGCAAAAAGTCCCCGCTGCCTATAACACTCAAATTAATGAGGTTTTGTTAACCGCTTTAGCAGAAACTTTGACACAATGGACAGAAAATTTGACCATATCTCTTGATTTAGAAGGACACGGACGAGAAGATTTGTTCAGTGAGGTTGACTTATCGAGGACGGTAGGTTGGTTTACCAGTCTTTTTCCGGTTATTTTGCGACTCCCCCCCGAAAATCACCCCGGTGAGCGGCTCAAATCTATTAAAGAACAGTTACGAGCTATTCCTCACAGGGGAATTGGCTATGGAATTTCGCGATATTTGAGTGATGATGCTGATATTAAGTCTCAATTAGCTGAAATTCCTGCCAGAGAAGTTTTGTTTAATTATTTAGGTCAATTTGAGCAAGGACAATTGCAAAAAGGGGATTGGAAATTAGCGGATGAGTCTAAGGGGCCTAATCACAGTCTTAAGGGACATCGTAGTCATTTATTAGAGATTACGGCCAGAGTTATCGAGGGACAGTTACAAGTAAACTGGACTTATAGCGATCTCATCTATGAACGTTCGACGGTAGAATATTTAGGGCGCAGCTATAAAGAAGCTTTGCTGAAATTGATTGAGCATTGTTTATCTCCTGATGCTGGGGGTTACACTCCCTCAGATTTTCCAGTAGCGCACTTGAATCAACAGGAATTAGACGATATTCTGGCAGAAATTGACTAATAAGGAGAATCTTTCATGGCAGACACAAAAAATCAACCCGCCAAAAATGTGGAGTCTATTTATCCTCTTTCCCCCATGCAGGAAGGGATGCTCTTTCATAGTCTTTATACTCCTGATTCAGGGATTTATTGTAGTCAAACTCTAATTACTCTGGAGGGAGAAATTAACCTTACAGTTTTTAGGCAAGCGTGGGAAAAAGTTGTAGAGCGTCACTCGGTATTAAGGACTCTATTTCTCTGGGAAAAACGGGAAAAACCTCTGCAAATTGTGCGAAAAAAGGTTGATTTGCCTTGGGATTATCAGGATTGGCGCAATCTTTCCCCCACAGAGCAACAACAACGTTTAGATTTATTGTTACAAACAGAGCGTCAACAAGGGTTTGAATTCAAAGTTGCTCCTTTAATGCGCTGCTTGATGATTCAACTATCGGACCAAACTTATAAATTCCTCTGCAATCATCATCATATTATTCTGGATGGTTGGAGTATGCCTATTATTTATCAAGAAGTTTTAGGGTTTTATGAGGCAGGTATTCAAGGGAAAAGTTATCATCTTCCTTTGCCGCGTCCTTATCAAGATTATATTGTTTGGTTACAGGAGCAAAACCCATCTATTGCTGAGAGTTTTTGGCAGCGAACTCTTGAAGGGTTTATGACTCCCACCCCCCTGAGGGTGGACAGACTCCAGTTAATGAAATCTGAAGGTAAGCCGACTTATAAAGAGTATAACTGTCATTTATCGGCTTCTCACTCCAAAGACCTGCAATCTTTGGCGCAAAAGCATAATCTGACCTTATCTACTCTAGTACAGGCCGCTTGGGCGATTCTTCTCAGTCGCTATAGTGGGGAGTCAGAAGTTTTATTTGGGGTTACGGTTTCTGGTCGCCCCCATGATTTATCAGGGGTAGAACATAGGGTAGGATTATTTATTAATACATTGCCGCTGCGAGTCTCCATCAGAGAATCAGATTTATTGCTATCTTGGTTACAGGAATTACAGCAAAAGCAAGCAGAAATTCAGGATTATGCTTATGTTTCTCTGGCTGAAATACAGAGATTAAGTGATATTCCACCGGGGGTTCCCCTGTTTGAGAGTTTGGTCGTTTTTGAGAATTATCCTAGAGAAGCGTTATCGAGAGATTCTCGTCAATCCTTAAGGGTTAAGGATGTGGAGAATTTTGAGGAAACTAATTATCCTTTGACGGTGGTTGCTATTCCTAAACAGGAGTTACTGATTCAGTTAATCTATGATACTAGCCGTTTTACTCAGGATACGATTGAACGGATGGCAGCACATTTACAGACTATTTTAACAGGGATTGTTACTGATACTCGGCAACGGGTAACACAATTACCTATATTGACAACCCAAGAGCAACATCAGTTATTAGTAGAGTGGAACAATACCGAGGCAGATTATCCTTTAGATAAGTCTTTACATCAATTATTTGAAGAACAAGCTGCACAGAATCCGCAGGGAATAGCGGTTATTTTTGAAGGACAAAAATTAACCTATCAACAGTTAAATAACCGGGGCAATCAGTTAGCTCACTGTTTACGAGATAAGGGTGTAGGTCCAGAAAGTTTGGTCGGGATTTTTATGGAGCGTTCCCTAGAGATGGTCATCGGTTTATTAGGGATATTAAAAGCTGGGGGAGCTTATGTACCTTTAGATGCAGATTATCCTACCGAGCGCTTGGGGGATATCCTCTCAGATTCGGGGGTTTCTTTGGTGTTAACTCAGGAATCTTTAGGAGATTTTCTTCCCCAAACTGGTGCCGAATCACTGTGTTTAGATAGGGATTGGGAAAAGATAGCTACCTATAGTCCAGAAAATCCCTTCAATCTAACGACTCCTGAGAATTTAGCCTATGTTATTTATACATCAGGTTCAACGGGAAAACCCAAAGGAGTATTAATTAGCCATCGGGGGTTAATGAATTTAATTTGTTGGCATCAAGACGCTTTTGAAATTACGCCTTTAGACAAAATTACTCAACTAGCAAGAAGTGCTTTTGACGCTGCGGTTTGGGAGTTATGGCCCTGTTTAACAGCAGGTGCGAGTCTTGTCTTAGTTAAACCTGAAATCATGCAATCTCCCCCGGACTTGCGAGACTGGTTAATTGCCCAAGAAATCACCGTCAGCTTTTTACCAACTCCCCTAGTTGAGAAGATTTTATCTTTAAAATGGGATGAAAATATAGCCCTCAGAATTATCTTAACGGGTGGGGATAAACTCCATCATTACCCTTCAGTATCAATGCCTTTTAAGCTGATTAATAATTATGGTCCAACAGAGAATACAGTAGTAACCACTTCAGGATTAGTTCCCGATTATGAGGAAGGAAACTCCTCATCCCCGTCTATTGGTAAGCCAATTTCTAACACAAAAATTTATATTTTAGATCAGAATTTACAACCGCTTCCGATTGGGGTTCCTGGAGAGTTACATATTAGCAGTGTCGGGTTAGCGCGGGGTTATCTCAATCGTCTGGAATTAACTCAAGAAAAATTTATTTCTAACCCTTTTAATTCGGGTATTTTATATAAAACGGGGGATTTAGTTCGCTATCTTCCAGAGGGCAATATTGAATTTTTAGGGCGCATTGATAATCAGGTGAAGCTGAGAGGATTACGGATTGAATTAGGAGAAATAGAAGCAGTTTTAGAGACACATTCTGAAGTGGAAAAAGCCGTAGTTATTTTGCGAGAAGATACCTCAGAAAATCAACGGTTAGTCGCTTATATAGTCAGGAAATACCCCTCATTAGGTATCGGAGAATTGCGCCGTTTCTTACAGCAGCAACTGCCCGCTTATATGGTGCCTTCTGCCTTTGTCATCTTGTCGGATTTTCCCTTAAATAACAATGGCAAGATAGACAGGAAAAAATTACCTATCCCCGATGAGACATCAATTATTGAATCTGCTTATATAGCCCCAAGAAATGAAAAAGAAAGCCTCTTAGCTCAGATTTGGCAAGATGTTCTTCAGGTATCCAAAATAGGGGTTAGTGACAACTTCTTTGAGTTAGGAGGACATAGCTTAAAAGCTATTTCTCTAGTGAGTAAAATTCAGGAAAAGTTAGGGCAATCTTTGCCCATTAAACAAGTATTCGCCCATCCTACCATTGCTGAACAAGCAGCATTATTAAGCACTGTTACCCCTCTGACGGTAGCCACTATTCCCCTTGTCTCTGCACAAGAAACCTACGAAACATCCCATGCTCAGAGACGTTTCTATGTCTTGCAACAGATGGATCTCAATAATGTAGCTTATCATATTGTTTCCACTCTCAAAATAGCAGGAGATTTTAGCCCCGATGTCTTTGAAAAAGCCATACAATTATTGATTTCCCGTCATGAATCCCTGCGGACATCTTTCATTTTAATTAACGGAGAACCACAACAGAAAATCTTGCAAAATCGTCCTTTTGATTGGGAATTTAAAGACTGGACAAATAAACCTGATGAAGAAATCCTAGAAACGATTGCAAAAGAGAGAAAACCGTTTGACTTAGAGAAAAGTCCCCTGGTGCGCTCTAAGATTTATAAACTATCTCCGAATGAATATATTTTAGAGTTAGAAATTCATCATATTATCTGTGATGGTTGGTCAATGAGTTTGTTAGCTAAAGAATGCTTACAATACTACTCTGATTTAGCCAAAGGATTACAGCCTAGTATAGAGCCATTGCCGATACAATATAAAGATTATGCAGGATGGCAAAATAATCTTTTAAGAAGCGAAAATAATTCAAAAAACCTAGATTACTGGCGGCAAAAACTGGACAATGGACAACTGACCAGAGTTCACTTACCGACAGACTTTAAACGTCCCCAAATAAAGACGTTTAAGGGTTCTCATTTAAGCTGGACATTTGACCGAGAAACGATTTCTAAATTAAGAAAAATTTGTCAAGAAAACGAAATCACCCTATTCATGGCATTGGTAGCGGCTGTCAAAATATTACTGTATCGCTACAGTGGTCAACATGATATTACTATTGGTACAGAAATCGCTACCAGAAACCATCCTCAACTGCAATCTCTAATCGGTTTATTTCTCAATACCTTAGTTATTCGTGACCAAATTGAACCCGAAAAAGGCTACAAAAATCTACTCGCAAAGGTTCGTCAAACCGTTACCGAAGCCTTAGAACATTCCGATTATCCCTTTGATATTTTAGTAGAAAAATTAGCTGTTTCTAGAGAAATTAACCGCACTCCCTTGTTTGATATATTAGTCCTTCTGCAAAATTTTGATCAACCTGTAGGCTTGGAAAATATACAAATAAAATCTCTAGATTCCCTGACCCCGACCAGTAAGTTTGATCTATCTTTTGTGTTTAGTGAAGATCAGGAAAAACTCAGATTAGAGCTAATTTATAACACCGACTTATTCCAAGAGGAGAGGATGAAAAAATGTCTCATTCACTTCGATAAACTCTTGAATGAAATGCTATCTAACCCCGCCCAACCCGTCAAAGACATTTCTTTGTTATCGGCAGCAGAAACCGCTTTTATTGCCAATTTTATCAATCCTATTCCTCGCTTAGAAACCCGTACTATTATCCACGATTTTATTGACCAAGTTGAAGCCACACCAGAGAAAACATCGATAATTTATCCCGGGGGTAAATTTAGCTATCAAGAATTACATGAACTAACTAACTTTTGGGCTTATGCCTTAAAAGAATTAGGCGTGGAAAAAGATAAGGTTTGTGGTGTTCTCCTAGAAGGAGATTATCGTCAGTTAATCGCTATGCTGGCAGTATTTAAAGCCGGAGGAATCTATTTACCTCTACGTTTAGATGAACCCGAGGAGCGCCGGCAACGCATGATGATTAAAACTAGCCCCGAAATTATCTTAGTTGCGGCTGAGAATTTAGAGGGGATTAAACCCCAACTATCCGCATTAGAAAAACCGCCTCATATCTTAGTGGTTAAGGCTCATAAAATTCAGCAATATCATCAGTGGAATGGCATGGATTATCAAGAGTTTCCTTGCCAATTAAGCAAACTGCAACCCCTTCTAGCTATGCCGGATGCTGATGATTCTAATTATATTATGTTTACTTCTGGCTCAACCGGTGAACCTAAAGCAATTTTAGGCAGTCACGGCAGCTTACGTCATTTCATTGATTGGGAAAAACGGGAATTTGGCATTAATGAAAGTTGGCGCTGTTTACAAATTGCTCAAATTAATTTTGATGCTTATTTGAGGGAAACCTGTGTGACTTTATGCTCAGGGGGAACTCTGTATATTCCAGAGAGTACAGAGCGAGAAGACTTAGAGCTTTTATTACTGCGAATAGGAGAATGGGAAATCAATTTACTACACACTGTCCCCTCGGTAATGCGTCTGTTTTTAAAGATAGGGCGTGGTTTAGTTAATGCACATAATCTCCTGAAAAGTTTGCGAATTTTTGTCTTAGGAGGAGAGCCTTTATTTGTGAAAGAACTGGCTGAATGGCATCAAATTTTTGGCTCTCAGACAGAATTTGTGAATATTTATGGGGCAAGTGAAACTACATTTGTTAAGCATTTTTATCGAATTCCTAACCCTAATAATATTCCCTATGAACGGGTTCCGGGTGGTCAAACTTTGCCAGATGCCGCTTATGCAGTGGTTGATGGAAATCGCGCCAGGGCAATAGGAGAAGTAGGAGAAGTGTTCGTTAAATCCCCCTATTTAACCAAAGGTTATTATCAAGATGAAAGCTTAACTCATTCAGTTTTTGTGCCTAATCCTTTGAATGGGGGGAGGGATATAGTTTATCGTACTGGAGACTTAGGCAGACTGCTTCCTGATCTAACTTTAGAAGTAATAGGACGCAGTGACAATCAAATTAAATTAAATGGGGTACGGATTGAATTAGGAGAGATTGAAGATGTCCTCAGTGGGATTGAGGGAGTAGAAAAAGCTTTAGTTATAGCTAATAAAAAGGAGGAATTAGTAACCGTAATTGCTTATTATCAGGCAGAGGATACAGTTCATCAGGAATATATTCGAGGTAAATTAAAGCAACTCTTACCGATTTATATGCAGCCTAGCTTTTTAATGCGGTTAGAAGCTTTTCCCTTGTTACCCAATGGAAAAATTCATCGTCTAGCTTTGCCAAAACCCGAAGAAAATATTACTGACTCAACTAACCAAGTCCCAGATTTTAATCCACAAGAAGCTTTATTAGCTTCCCTTTGGGGTGAGTTATTAGAAGCAGAAGTTAGTAACAGTAATCAGTCATTTTTTGAACTAGGAGGAAACAGTCTAAAGGCGATGCGCTTAGTGTCACAAATCCGTAATCAATTTGGAGTTTCTCTCCGATTACGGGAAATTTTTACCCATAATACTTTAAAAGAACAAGCTGTATTAATTCAATCCCGACAAAAACGATGATCAACTTACCACAATCTGACTCAATTAACCCACTGGAAAAACAAAAATATTACCAAGTCTCTCACGGTCAAAGAAGGCTTTGGATTTTGCAGCATATCAGCGAATCTTCTAGTGCTTATAATATTAGGCTTGCCATGAGAATTAATGGCAATTTAGATGTTTCTATATTAACAGCAGCCTTTCAAGAACTGGTGAACCGTCATGAAATTCTCAGAACCACTTTTACCAGTGTTGGGGGCAATATTAAGCAAGTTATTCATGAGCAAATTACCACAGAACAGTTAATCATTTTTAAAGATTTAAGAGGAGAAAAAGATGCTGAACTCTTGGCAGATGATTTAATTCAAGAGTCGGCAAATTTACCTTTTAGTTTAGAAAAGCTGCCCCTTATTCGAGTCTTATTGGTGCAGATTAATTCAGAAGAATTTATCTTTGGTTTGACTGTCCATCATATTATTGGAGATGCACAATCACTTGATATTATCTTTCAAGAGTTCTTTATATTATACTCTGCTTATACTCAACAAAAAAAAGCTGAATTACCCCCTCTTACCCTACAGTATAAAGATTATGCGGCCTGGCAAAATCAGTGGTTAGAAAGTGAAGAAGTTAGAGAACAACATGAGTATTGGTGTGAGGTTTTTGCCGAACATCCCCCTATCTTAAACTTACCGATAGACTTCCCTCGACCTCAAGTAAAATCTTCTCAAGCAGCTTCCTACACTTATCAATTTAGTGAGAGTCTTAGCCAACAATTACAAACCTTTGCCACTCAAAATAATACGACTCTATTTATTACCCTACTGACCTTCTTTAAAATATTACTCTACCGCCACACCGGCCAGCGTGATTTAGTAGTTGGTATCCCTATTTCAGCACGAAATCATCCTGATTTAGAAAACCAGATCGGGTTTTATGTTAACACCTTGGCTTTGAGATCTTTATTACCAGAGGGAGTAACTTTTAAGCAAGTCTTAGGGGAAGTAACTAACACCTGTCTTGATGCCTATGAATATCGTGATTATCCTTTTGATAAATTAGTATCCGCTCTCAATTTAGAACGTGATTTGTCCAGAAATCCCTTATTTGATGTCATGTTTTCTCTACTGAGTAAAGAAAGCAAAACTGTCTTAAAAATTCCTGGTTTGGAACATCAACCTTATCCCTTAAAACCACGGATGGCTCAATTTGATATGACTTGGAGCTTCTTTGAAGATAGTCATAATCTTACATTAGCTATTGAATATGAGCCGGATTTATTTTTGCCTGAAACTATCGCCAGAATGAGCGGTCACTTTTTACAAATTATTGAAAGTGTAATTCAGAATCCCGATTGTAAATTATCTGAGATTAATTTATTAACTCCTGAAGAACGGCATCAATTACTAATAGAGTGGAATCAAACCGAAGTCGCTTATCCTCAACAGTGTCTGCACCATTTATTTGAAGAAAAAGTTAGAGATAATCCCGAGGCAATAGCTCTTATTTTTGAGGGCGAAAAATTGACCTATCGAGAGTTAAATAATCGAGCTAATCAAGTCGGTCACTATTTACAAGAAAAAGGCGTAACTTCAGAAGTTTTAGTGGGGATTTTTATTGAGCGTTCTTTTGAAATGATCATCGGAATATTGGGAATTATGAAAGCTGGGGGAGCTTATGTTCCTTTGGATCCTAATTATCCCCCTGAGCGCTTGGATTATATGATATCTGATTCTGCTATCTCTCTGTTGTTAACTCAACAATCTTTAGTCCAATTTCTGCCCGAAAATCAAGCCGAAATACTGTGTTTAGATACAGATTGGTCAAGGATAGCTAATTATAGTCAAGAGAATTTGACCTCTCCAGTTACCCCAGAAAATTTAGCTTATGTTATATACACTTCGGGTTCAACGGGAAAACCTAAAGGCGTGATGAATATTCATAAAGGAATTTGTAATACTCTAAAATATACTATTGATCATTATAATCTTACCTCTGAAGATCGCGTTCTCCAAATTACTCCCTTTAGTTTTGATGTTTCAGTTTGGGAAGTTTTCTCATCTTTAACATCTGGTGCTACCCTAGTCGTGGCTAAACCTGACGGGTATAAAGATATAGATTATTTAATAGATTTAATTGTGCAAGAACAAGTAACTTATTTCACTTGTGTTCCCTCAATATTGCGAGTTTTTCTGCAACATCCCAAGAGCAAAGATTGCCACTGTTTAAAACGAGTAATTGCCGGGGGAGAAGCCTTATCTTATGAACTCAATCAACGATTTTTTCAGCAGTTAAACTGTGAATTATATAACGCTTATGGACCAACAGAAGCCGCCGTTGATGCTACTGTCTGGTGCTGTCAGCCAAATTCCCAAATTTCTATTGGAACTCCCATTGCTAATGCCCAAGTTTATATCCTCGACAGTTATCTCCAACCGGTTCCTATTGGTGTTGCTGGAGAATTACATATTGGTGGACTGGGTTTAGCGCGTGGATACCTCAACCAACCTGAATTAACGGCTGAAAAATTTATTCCTCATCCTTTTGCTCAGGGGAAATTATATAAAACTGGGGATTTAGCTCGCTATCTTCCTGATGGAAACATTGAATATTTAGGACGGATTGATAATCAAGTTAAGCTGAGAGGTTTACGCATTGAATTAGGAGAAATTCAGACAGTTTTAGAAACTCATCCCAACGTTGAACAAACTGTTGTGATTATGCGGGAAGATAGCTTATATAATCAACGGTTAGTTGCTTATGTAATCAGAAAAGATACTTTATTAACTTCCCAGGATTTGCGTCGTTTCTTACAGCAGAAATTACCAATTTACATGATCCCTTCTGCCTTTGTGATGTTGTCAGATTTTCCCTTAAATCCTAATGGGAAAATAGACGTTCATAAATTGCCTATACCGGATGAGACTTCTTTAGTTGAATCATCCTATTTAGCCCCCCGCAATCAAACAGAAACTATCTTAGTAACCCTTTGGCAACAACTTCTACAAGCTGGCAAGATAGGGGTTAATGATAACTTCTTTGAGTTGGGGGGTCATTCCTTACAAGCTATGAATCTTATGGCTTTAATTTATGAAAAAATGGCCATAGAAATTCCTTTATCAATGATTTATGAAAAGCCAACAGTAGCCGAATTAAGCGATTATATTATTTATGCTCAGGAGATGAATATTCAACCGAAAGAACGTCCTTATGTGGTGTTTAATAAGGAGCAAGAAAAGGCCGTCTTTTTATTTCCCCCCGCCCTTGGTTTCGCTGCTGCTTATGCCAATTTAGCGGAGTATATAACGGATTATGCTATTTATACTTTTCGCTACATTAGCGATGAATTAATGTTAGAAAAATACGCTGAATTAATTGAGGATTTGGCTCAGAATCAAGATATAAAATTAATGGGACATTCCGCTGGCGGATTTTTAGCGATGTTAATGGCGCAACAATTAGAAAGTCGAGGGAGAGTTGTTTCTGATGTCATTTTACTGGATACTTACAGAGGAGGACGTGAGGCTAAAAAAGCTGATATGTCAGAGATTCAAGAAGGGGTTGATGCTTTCTTATTAAATCCCAAACGTCAGGAATTAAGAGGTTACTTTTTAGAGAATCAAAAACTCCGCAATCGCACTTATAATCAAGTGTGGGAATACTTTAATTTTCTTTGGAATTCTGACTTAAAAAATGTACAAATTCAAGGGACTATTCATTTGATTCGTGCTGAGGGAAACTATGAAGCTCAAGATGATTGGACACAAGCAACAAAAGGAGAAAGAATCAATCATTATGCCACTGGTATTCATCGTGAAATGATTGATCCTCCTTATCTTCCAAAAAACGCTCTGATTATTAATAGTATTCTCAACCCAAAACAGTCGTAACCGTTTAGGTGGCGGACGAAATCTGGCAATCTGAGAGACATAGATGAGCAGTACCTAGGGTCTGCTGAAAAAGTTTTTTCAGTAAACCCTAATTAATACCAATTATCTGTCGACCGGAAAATTGAGGCATCGGGGAACATAGTTGGATTACCACTTGCGTCGATTTTTTGCCGTAATTCTCGCAATTGTTTATTGCCGATGAGAAAATCACTTTCTACTAATTGATAGGGCAGTACATTATTATCTAAAGCATACACTGCCGTGATGCCAGCAGCTACCCCAGAGGACCACTCGAAGGAATGGACACGATAGGCGGCCGCAGCAATATGACTAAGAGCGATACTTTTACCCGCTATCAGTAAATTATCGATTTTTTGGGGAATTATAGCCCTTAAAGGTATCTCGAAGGGGTAAGCTTGGCCCTGTCCCTGTCTTTCTCCTGCTTTTTCTGTATTACCCGGTTTTTCGGGGGGATGTTCCGTCATGCAGGGATGAAAATCAATCGCATAGTGACCGATACCGACGGAATCGGGGTAAATAGTCGAGCGCTTGCGTTTAAGGGCCTGATCGGGGGATAATGTGCCATCAAGTACGGAAAATCCCTCTAATCCTGCCAAGGTGGCAATTAAGCGCCGATATTCTGCCGGGGAAAGATTTTGACGATAGAAATCGCTTTGAAAATTTTGTCGGGAAATATCGATTTCTGTGACGGTAAAACCAGCGGGGAAAGTCAGGGAAGGACGACCGATAATCCGTCTTGCTTCCCGAATATAGGGATATTTTGACAAACCGTGGGCAGTTCCCATGGGAGAATCAAAACCAGACAGATAACGGTTATTCAAATGGGGAACTTTTACCCCGTCTCCTAACTGGGAATCGGTGGTTCCTTCTACTAACCAATAATAGTAGGAAATGGCGTGTTCTTCGCCCCTCGCGAGGGTTTCGGTGCGTAATCCTCCCATCCATCCACCGGGAGATAACTGTCCTAACTCTTGCAACTGTTCGCGGGTGTAGATAAAGTTATCCTTTGCAGTCCCCGGACGATAATCATTTCCCCAGGTCCAATTCTGCATGGAGATATCCCCCGGGACGGGTTCGGTAAAAGTAATTCCCCCAAAGGTTTTCTCTTTACCCAGTTGTGGACTCCAAATACGACGATAGGTGAAAACTAGGTCAAAATCGGCTAATCGCGGCAATTCATAGCTAAAATAGGGGGCATAGCGTTCGTAATAAACGGGTTTCTCGTGGGTTTGTGGTTTTTCTGTTTCCTCCATGGCGAAGGTATAGGTAAAGCCTTGGGTACAGTAGGGGTCGCCAGTGACGCTAGAGGAAGAAGGTTCGAGATAACTGCGCTTATCGACCCCTAAACGGTAGGGAATATCTGATAATCCGATGATTTCTCCGGTTTCGGTCGCTTCAATCACATACCAATCTGCTAATTGATTCGGTTGGGAGGATTTGGAGACAAAACGGAGGATTTTTTTATCAAAACGGGGAGAATTTTCGTAGCGATAGATATCCTCCATTTTTTGCGATAAAAACTCGGTATTTAGGGGAGGAGTACCTTTTGCGGGACTATGTTGAATAGCAATTACACTGGTAATCTGTTGACCGGTGCCGCGATTGGGTAAAGTTTCAATATTTAATTCCTTGACTACCGTGGAGGGAAACCATTTCAGGGTTCCTTTACCTTTTTTGGCAGCGTCTTCTAACTGTTGAAATAATAATTTATGTCCGTCAAAAGGGAAAAAACAAGACCCACTTACCCAACATTCCCCGGGGTTTTGTTTGCCGTAATGCTTTCTAATTCTTTCCCTAAATTCTAGATAACCTTTCGGGAAAAATAATTTTTCTCTTTGTGTGCGTCTTTCATCTAATGCGGAGGTTCCCTGAGAAGATATCTGTCCCCCCACCCAGTCGGTAATCTCGGTTAAACAGACGGTTTTTCCTAATAATAAAGCTTCGTAGGCTGCACCAGCACCGGCTAAACCACCACCCACCACCAGAATATCACAGCCGACGCTTTGATCTGGTTCTCGCGGGGGGGACGCTAGGGTAAGGGGAGTGAAAGCTTGTAGGAGAAATAATCCCAGAGAGAGGGATTTAAGAGGAGTAAAGTGATGATTGAAAATTTTAGGGGACATTATTGACAAATATCAATGTTATGGCTGAGAGTTTCTTCTTTCTTTGAAGAAGTAGCTAGAGCATCTGTTCCTGAAATCCTGATGTTTTTTTTGGGGGATATTGAGAACTTTGTAGCTTGATACTGGCTTTCAAGAGATTATACACCTCCAAGCTGACAATCGATCGCTTTTCTGGAAATGTCTTGACAAAATAGAGATAGCCTGATTCGGTGTCATTCCCTTTGTTATTCCCTGTAATCCTTCCTAGGTTAAATGCAAAACAAACCTGGGTAAGACATCTTCCCCAGATAAAGTAGCAGGTAAATTAATAATTTCCACATCGCTATTTAGTCGGTAGATTTCCACCTGCTGCTGTTGAGGATTAATCAACCAACCCAAACGTAAACCACTGGCTAAATATTCGCGCATCTTTTCGCGTAAAGAGGTTAAGGAATCAGTACGAGAACGTAATTCAATCACAAAATCTGGGCATAAAGGCGGGAACTTTTCTCGCTCTTCTGCGCTCAAAGCTTCCCATCTCTCCCGTTTTATCCAAGCAACATCAGGAGAACGATATCCTCCCTTTGGTAAACGAAAAATTGTCGAAGAACTAAACACCTCACCAAGTTGAGTTTGCTCGTTCCATACCCCCACTTTAACAATCAAATTAGCTTCTTGTTTACCAGTATTTCCCCCCACGGGAGGCATAATTAATAATTCTCCTTTTTGATTACGTTCTAAATTCCATGTTTGATTAGCCTGACAGAGATGATAAAATTGTTCATCAGTCAAATTAACTGTCTCTAGATTTAACACTACAGTTTCCATAATCGCTTCTCCTTCTTGCTGCTTTATACACTATAACTCATAGCAGTTATCTTAATCGTGAGGTAGGCAGTCTCTGGTTTTAGAGAACGCCAGAACTGCTGTATCACTTATCAGTTCAGAGAAAAATATGTGTAATTAATTCTGTCTGGGTACTCAATCCTTCCTAGGTTAAATTCAAAACAAACCCGGGTAAGACATCTTCCCCAGATAAGGTAGCAGGTAAATTAATAATTTCCCCATCACCATTTAGTCGGTAGATTTCCACCTGCTGCTGTTGAGGATTAATCAACCAACCTAAACGTAAACCACTGGCTAAATATTCGCGCATCTTGTCCTGTAAAGAGATTAAGGAATCAGTACGAGAACGTAATTCAATCACAAAATCGGGACATAAAGGTGGGAACTTTTCTCGCTCTTCTGCGCTCAAAGCTTCCCATCTTTCCCGTTTTATCCAAGCAACATCAGGAGAACGATATCCTCCCTTTGGTAAACGAAAAATTGTCGAAGAACTAAAGACTTTACCAGAATTACTTTGACGATTCCAAATCGTTACATCAGCAATTAAATCAGCTTCTCGATTACCACTATTTCCACCCACGGGAGGCATAATTAATAATTCTCCTTTTTGATTACGTTCTAAATTCCATGTTTGATTAGCCTGACAGAGATGATAAAATTGTTCATCGGTCAGATTAACTGTCTCTAGATTTAACACTACAGTGTCCATAATAACTTCTCCTTGTTGCTGCTTTATATCATTGATTAATCTCAACCTATTTACCTAATTGACTCTCTAAAAATTCTGGCCAATCGGGATTAGTAGTGTCTAGGGAAATTAGATAGGGTTGTTCCCTTTCATTAAAAGGTTCTGTTTTCTCAATTTGGGCATTTAAAACCTCGATAGTAGCATCAGAAATATCGCCTTTTCTAGCGGCAATCCGTTGTTTTAAAACTTCTATAGGTGCGTGACAATGGACAATATGAAAAGGAATCTGTAAATTTTGGGCATAGGTTAATAAGGGTTCTCGCCAAGCATATTTATCGTAGCGTGCATCGAGAATAACCGGATAACCTAAAGCTATTAAAATTCGGGCTAATTCCGCCAGTCTAGCGAAGGTTTTTTGACTCATTTCGAGACTATATATGTCTAGACTTCCTGTTTGATTTAAGTCAATTCCAGCCAAATGTTTGCGAACTGCATCGGAACGAATCTGAATAGCATTAAGATTTTTAGCAATTACTTTCCCTATGGTACTTTTACCCGATGCAGAAAATCCCGACATCAGAATTAATCTCGGTTTCTGCGGTTGGGTGTACTGCCAAGCTAATTGATAATAATCCTGTGCATTGGCTTTAATTTTCTCGGAAAAACTGTCACCATCAAGCAAAAAACTATTGACTTTTGCCCTCACATATGCTTGTCTAGTCAGGTAGAGAGGCAAGACTTTTAAACCCTCCCAGTCGGCGGTTTGTTCTAAATAAGTATTCACCAATAAATTAGCGAAATCTCCTCTCCCCCTAGCGGTTAAATCCATGACTGTAAAAGCAATATCATACATGACATCAACGAAGCGAAAAGATTCATTAAATTCTATGCGATCAAATAATTGTATTTCTCCCTGCCACTGACAGATATTATTTAAATGTAAGTCACCGTGACATTCGCGAATCATCCCTTTTATTTGTCTTTCTTCTAACCAATCTCCGTGTTCTGCGAAGAATTTATCTGTATAAGCTTTCGTTTCATCGTATTGTTTTTGGGTTTGGACAAAATTAATATATTTCTCGGTTTGTTGGTAGTTTTCATCAAAAGCCTGTTTAATAACTTCTAAATTGCCAAATTGAGTAATATAGGAATTAGTCACAGCTTGTCGATGAAATCCTGCCACTTTTTCAGCCAAAGATTTTATAGCTTTTTCCGTTAGTTCTCCCCGTTCAAAAACTTTACTCAGTAAACATTCTTGGGGAAACTGATTCATTTTTAAAATGTATTCGATCGCTTTTCCTTCTCCATTTAAACTTATGCTACCCTGTTGATCATTAATTGACAAAACTTCTAGATAGATATTATCGGCGACTTTTTTATTTAACTCTAGTTCCTGTTCTAGATAATACTTTCTCTTTTCTAAAGTGGAGAAATCTAAAAACTTATAATTAACTGGTTTCTTGACTTTATAGGCATAATCTCCTGTCAAGAAGATAATTGAAGCATGGGTTTGGATAATTTCAACGGGAATTTTGACAGAATGAGGATAAAAGTCAGGATTTTTTAATTCTTCGATTAATCGATTGCTATCCATAGCGAGAACTCCTATCGGTTGCATCTCATTTGTATAAATTTACTAGGTTGGGATTTTTCCGGGAAAACCCTCAGCTAAAATTGGCTGTTATTTCCGATTTTATCACTTAATCTTTGACTCTTGGGGGATTCTACCCCCCAAACGCTGGAAAGCATTAGCTTTGCAAGTGGGATGCTTACAAGGGATTTTTCATACATTTGTACCAGTTTAAGGATGACTGATAATTGCTGATTGTCGGTAAGCTGTTGACTATCTAAATTACTCGTTAAGACCCCCTAAAAGCGGGGTCAGCTTTAAGCCAAGGAATTAGGGGTACAGTTAGTTTGAGATAATTTTGATGCTGACTATTCCTTCTTAAGTTATATTTATAAATATCCCCTCGACAGCTTGAAGATCGAACCTTTATCCAATCTTTACCATCAAAAACCGAGCATTTAGCCATGTTATCGACTATAATCGGCCTAGTACAGAATTTGAACAGGTACAAAGATTTTGGGTTACTCAGGCCTTGAAACCAGAAGATGTGACGCAATTGCCGTTAAGGAACTGTTCCGAATCACACCCAACACTTTATTGAGAAAATAAATTAAGTCAAAGACGAATAAGCCATGACTTTTTGAGGGAGCATATTAACTTATATTTTGTCGAGGTACCGAAAAAATGATTAATGGTTCATCCAATTCCCGTTATCTCCTCATTGTGGAAGATCCTCAAGGGAGAAGAACAATTACCCTAGAAGACATGAAATATTCTCTCGGCCGTAAGTCCGATAATCAAATTGTTCTTCGCTCCAAATACGCGTCTCGTTATCATGCGACTTTAATTAAAAAGAGTATTGATCGCCAAAATTTTTCCTATTGGATTCTTGATGGTGATTTAGAGGGGAATAAAAGTCATAATGGTATTTATGTCAATGGATCTAAATGCTTGGTTCATGAATTAAAAGATGGTGATTTAATTAACTTTGGCTGTGATATAAATGCCAGTTTTCATTTAATAGCCAGTCAAGAAAAAATAGAGCAAGCACCAGTTAAAAGTTCAGGACAGGTACGAGTGGATCTGACGGAAAATGAAGCAAATTATAGCCGGGATAACTTCCACACGAAAAGTACCCTAATTCTCCATCATTCCCCATCCCAGACCATTAGTTTTGATAACAGGACTCAAGAGGAATCTTTCCTAGATCCTCTCACGAATTTGCCTAACCGTTCTCTCTTTAATGAATATCTGTCAAATGCTATTAATAATGCCCAGAAAAGTAATCAACTGCTCGGTCTGTTATTAGTGGATGTAGAGCGGCTAAGAAATGTCAATAATCGACTAGGTTATCGACTGGGAGATAAGCTCTTAAAAATCGTCAGTGAACGGTTAAGAAAAAATTTGAGATCGGGGGATATAGTCGCTCGTTGGGGAGGGGACGAATTTATTATCCTGCTGCCACAAATTAATAATGCTAATGATCTGGAAAAAGTTAGTCAAAGAATTATTAAAACCCTAGAAAATAATTACGAAATCGAAAATCACTCCCTAGCCGTGCGATTAAATTTAGGTTCAGTTATCTGTCCCCCCGTCGGCACAGACAGAAAAATAATTTTACAGAAACTGGAGGAAAATTTAGTAGCGGTCAAGAATAATATCAATAATAACTCCAGGATAGAGTCAGTTAATGTTCACCCTAAAAATACTCGTAGTTCTAAAGTTGAATATTTTCTCTATCAGGCAATCAGAAATAATGAATTAGCTCTTTACTATCAACCGCAAGTTAATATGACTCAGGGACAAGTGGAAGGGTTAGAGGTATTATTGCGCTGGTTACACCCTCAATTCGGATTAATCGCTCCTAATCGTTTCTTACCCTTAATCCAAGAAAGCGAGTTAATCCTTGAGCTTAATCGTTGGGTGCTGAAAAATGCCTGTCAACAAGCACAAATATGGCAGCAGCGAGGATTATTATACACTCCCATCTCGATCAATCTGTCCCCGCACCAATTGCGGGATCCCCAGTTGCTCACCATCCTCAAAGAAGTCTTGACTGAAACCAAAATCGGGACTTTCTTTCTGGAGATGGAAATAACCGAAACAAGTTTACTAGAAAATAGCAGCGAAACTGGTCGAATTCTTGGGGATTTGCAGGAATTGGGTATTGGTATTACCCTTGATGATTTTGGCAGCGGTTACGCGTCGATCGCCTATCTCGGTCAATTTCCCGTGAAAAAACTGAAAATAGAGCAATCTTTAACGAAAAACCTGAGTAATAATCCCCAAGATACCCGTTTTATCTCGTCATTGTTGGCGATAGCGAAAAGTTTTAACTTAATA
Organism: Microcystis sp. M31BS1; assembly: GCF_020245285.1. NCBI lineage: Bacteria > Bacillati > Cyanobacteriota > Cyanophyceae > Chroococcales > Microcystaceae > Microcystis > Microcystis sp. M31BS1. Next base: position 2,838 of record NZ_JADBVE010000164.1, on the reverse strand, counting down.
GTGATCGCCAAGGGAGTAGAAACCCAACAACAATTAGAAATCCTGCAAGAATTAGGTTGCGAGAGAATGCAAGGCAATCGCATCAGTGGCCCTCTAGCAGTGGAGGAAATGACTAAATTTCTCCACATCCACCACAGCCTGTCAGTAATCAGTGATCAGTGATCAGTTACCAGTTATCAGCTCTGGGTTTTTAGTCAGGGGTATTAAGTGAGGAGGATGAAATAGCATTAACAGTGCTGTCCTTTCACTGATCACTGTTTACTGATAACTGATTACTGATAACTGATTTTGGTCACTGATTCCGGTATGATCTGAACAGAGAATCTAGTATCAAATACCTACTCATTCTAGCGTGAGACTCTTGCCGAACCTGTCAGCAGCAGAAATTTGTGGCGGCGGGGTGCTGCTGGATCCAGAGTCTGGTTTAATTACTACTATGGGTTAACAATTAGTCGTGTATTTAGAGGGAAACTATGGCCAATAAGCCAGAGCGCGTGGTTCTAATCGGTGTAGCTGGGGACTCCGGCTGTGGGAAATCTACTTTTTTACGTCGTTTGACCGATTTATTCGGGGCCGAGTTTATGACAGTGATCTGTTTAGATGACTACCATTGCCTCGATCGCAAACAGAGAAAAGAGGTGGGTGTCACCGCACTCAATCCGAAAGCGAATAACTTTGACCTGATGTATGAGCAGATTAAAGCTCTTAAGGGAGGTCAAGCCATTAATAAACCTATTTATAATCATGAAACGGGGATGATCGATCCCCCCGAAATCATCGAACCGAATAAGGTAATCGTGATCGAGGGACTACACCCCTTATATGATGAACGAGTCCGGTCCCTATTAGATTTCAGCGTTTATCTCGATATTAGCGATGAAGTCAAAGTTAACTGGAAAATTCAACGGGATATGGCCGAGCGCGGTCACACCTATGATGATGTGATGGCGGCCATTAATTCTAGAAAACCAGATTTCAGTGCCTATATCGACCCCCAAAGACAGTACGCTGACGTGGTGATTCAAGTGCTGCCCACCAAATTACTTGAAGATCACGAAAGTAAATTACTGCGGGTCCGTTTAATCCAGAAAGAAGGGGTAGAAAACTTTGAACCTGCGTATCTGTTTGATGAAGGTTCCACCATCGATTGGCGGCCCTGTGGTCGTAAATTGACCTGCACTTATCCCGGTATTAAACTCTACTATGGTCCGGATGGCTTCTTGGGAAATGAAGTGTCGATTCTGGAACTAGATGGTCAATTCGATAACCTGGAAGAAATGATCTACATCGAAAGCCATTTGAGCAAAACCGGCACTAAATACTACGGTGAAATGACCGAATTACTGCTCAAACACAAGGATTATCCCGGTTCTACCAATGGTACGGGTTTATTCCAGGTGTTAGTCGGTCTCAAAATGCGTGAAACCTACGAAAAACTAATGGCCGCTGAAGCAAAAGTGGCAGCGTCAGTCTAGTTTCTAGTTTTGACTGAGTCAGCATCCTACCTCGGTAGGATGCTGGTTTTTTAACCCACTAATCCCGATCGCAGGGCCAGCACTGCCGCTTGAGTGCGATCATCGACCGAGAGTTTATTTAAGATATTGCGGACATGGGTTTTCACCGTGCCGATGGTGATATAGAGTCGGCCGGCAATCTGAGCATTACTACAACCCGCGACAATCAGAGCTAGAATTTCTAGCTCTCGTTCCGTTAGGGGCGCATTTTCCAATAATTGACGACATTCCCGGTCAACGCCGTGAATTGCCACTGTTTTCGCCCCGGCAGCCCCACCCACGGGAACTTTTTGGCGCACTTGTTGCAGGACAATATTGGCGATCGCAGGGTCAAGACAATGATTGCCTTCGTGGGTGGAATAAATCGCCTCGATTAACTTATCAATGCTATAGCGGTGTGCAGTCGTATGAGGTACAGTGTCACGAGCTATAAACCATGCTAGGCAAGGCTTGGTCTGTATCTCACTCAAGCGCTTACCGCTATAATATCCTTCATACAGTAGGAATCAGCCCCAGCACTAAAAGCCGCTAAAACCAGTTCTGGGGTTTTGTGCATGGTTAGCATGAGGATTTTCGTGGCCAGGGGGTCCTCGCCCCGATTTTGTTGGCAGCGTCGCACTAACTCGATCCCATCGATCGTGGGTAAACCTATATCGATGATCGCCACATCGGGTTTAGTCTCCTCTAGCAGTTTCAGTCCCTGTAATCCACTGATCGCTTCTCCCACCACTTGAATACCCTCCCGATGCTGGAGGGCCGCCACTAACCCCATGCGGGTTAGATCGTGATCTTCTATAAGGATAACCCGCACTTTATCCATATTTTTTCTCCTGCGTTACCGAATCAGGGGATGATTTGATAATTTCAGATTTTGGATTATTAGAGCCGCCCCCAAACATTGACTTCACTCCGTTCTCCCTTTCTTGAATTCCACTTTCTTATCTTCATTCGGCAATCCCCTTTTTCCGGTTGATTTTATTTCTACTTACTAAAAGTAGTGCTTGCCAAGATACTTGACTCCCCCTCAAATCTACCCAAATCTACACTTTACTGTTCGGAGCTTGGTCTTGAATCTTCTGTTATAACATCGTTTAAATCTCGATTGTGTAAAGATTTAACAAGAATAAATCTTTGATCTGCTTGAATTTTATTTAATATAATCAGAATCTGGTTTAATGATTTTTGGCTCTTCGTTACTTGTTATGGTTCGATAGGGGGGCATAAATCGACTAAATCCTTATCTGGCAAGAGACTTAATTGATTAGTTCGCTCTAGATAAAAAACAATTGACAAAAATCGCTAAATGCCTTTCTCTATAAGGGTT
>NZ_JADBVE010000163.1:0-5244 GCF_020245285.1 Microcystis sp. M31BS1 | reverse complement strand
TAGCCCGATTGCATCGCAAAACACTCTGCTATTCTAAGTCTACAGAAATGTTAGGATACTCTATTCGTTTATTAATTCATTATCTGAAGTTTCAAGAAGTGCCTATTCCTTACTGATTCATAGCTTAATTCAGCAACGCCTCGATCAGTCTTTGTGTCCTTTGTGTTTTTGTGGTTCCTTCCACTCACTCGCTAGGAGGAATGTATCTTAGAATACATTTTACCCACCAAACCTAAGAGAGCCTGATTACTGTTGGCTGATTACTGATTACTGTTTACTGAAAAATGAACCTACCCAACTCGATTACCCTATCACGACTCTTGGGACTGCCATTAATTTTATACTGGTTGCACCAAGGCACAGAAATCGATCGCTGGTTAAGTTTAATTATCTTTCTGATTGCTGCCAGCACCGATTGGCTCGATGGTTATTTAGCGCGAAAATTAAATCAAATCACCGAATTAGGTAAATTTCTCGATCCTTTGGTCGATAAATTACTGGTTCTCGCTCCCCTCTTAGCTCTGATTGAAATGGATTTAATTGCTGCTTGGGGAGTATTTTTGATTCTCGCTCGCGAATTAGCGATCGCTGGTTGGCGCATTAATCCGAATTTAACAGGAAATAGCGACATAAAAGGGGCTAATTGGTGGGGAAAAAGCAAAACAGTCAGCCAAATTGTCGCTATCGCTCTCTTAATCGCTCCCTTGCCTTCTGAATATAATTTAATTGCTCTGGTGGCTTTTTGGCTATCGGTGATATTAACTTTAATTTCTGGTCTGATTTATATCACACCCAGCCAAAAATTAACCCAAAATTGATAAAAACTTAACCATTAGCAATAATTCAGGAAACAAGCCTCGCAAACATGATTGCATTTTTTTTCTTGGTATATAATAATCGGGAGGAAGATTATCAGACTCTTCAAATTCAAACAAATCATTCAAAGAAAAAATCATGCCCACTGTAACCATATCATTCGCTGACTCCACCTCTGGTGTTACTTTCAATCCTGCTGTGACTACTTCAGTTGCCGCTTTCCTGAACGCCCATCCTACTGTCCCCATTAGTATATCAGCAACAGGCCTTGCCGACGATAATCTCACTTCCCTAGGCCTTTTAAGTATGGGCGGCGATACAGTTTGGAGAATAGCCAAAGCAGGCGTTGCTGATAACACAGCAACCCTTTCCAGGGTCGGTGGAGGCTTTTCTACGACCCTTTCCCTGCCAGCAGATAGCCTTACCTTTGTTAGAGCTTCGACTGCCGGCACTTATCAACTAACAACCGGCGGTGTTACTTTCACGAAAGCGTCGGGTCCGCAAATAGTAAGTACGATCGCACCACTCCCCCTCACTGATTCCTATTTCATCACAGGTAGTGCGTTCAACGATAGCCTAGTCGGTGGCACTGGAAACGATAGCCTAGTCGGTGGTGATGGAAACGATACTTTAGTTGGTGGTGCTGGAACCGATACTTTAACTGGTGGTGCTGGTGCTGACAATTTTGTTTTCAACAGTCCCAGCGAAGGATTTGATTGGATCTCGGGTTTTAGCTCCTCTCAAGGTGATGTTATCAATGTTTCCGCCACTGGTTTCGCTGGTGGACTGACTGCTGGTCCTTTGGGTACTGCACAATTCCGTTCTGGTGCGGGAATCAATAGCGCTGCTACTGCAGATCAAAGATTTATCTACAATACTGCCAATGGTGCTTTATGGTTTGACGTAGATGGTGTTGGTGGCGTTGCTTCGGTTCGAATCGCAAATCTTATTGGTTTTCCAACCCTCACTGCAGCCAATATTGTCGTTATCTAATCTATCCCTGTCCATCCCCTGCGGTGAGTCGGACAATTGTTGATTTTTGCGGGAAAATTAACCACCAGAAATAATCGGTAGGGGTGTGTTAGCTAGGGCTAGGACACCCTTATTAGTTTAAAGCAGTTATCTTGATAGTGAGGTACGAAGTCTCTGGTTTTAGGGAACTCTGGAACAGGCAATGGGAACAGTAGCTAGTCCTATTGGCATTAGTTTTGTGTAGTGATTAACTGACGGTGATAATCGCCCCATAACCGGGCTGCCTGTTGACTACTGCCGGAAGTGGGAGAATTATTATCATTCCCTAACCAAATGCCTGTCACCCAGTCGCGACGGGGAAGATAGCCGATAAACCAGAGATCCACATAATTATTAGTAGTTCCCGTTTTACCCGCTTCTCCCATGCCAATACTGGCAGCGCCGCCTGTCCCATTAGTTATCACCCCCCGCAATAAACTATTCATCGTTTCGGCGGTTTTAGGGGAAATTACCTGCTGATTTCTCTCGCTATCCTTGCCATAGTCATAAATAACCCGACAGGTACTCAAATCCTCCACATTTTTACAGTCGGAAGCGTCGAGAATGCGTTTAATGGCGTGGGGACGATTCCAGCGCCCGCCATGGTCAAAAACCCCATAAGCGCCGGTCATTTCTAAGACATTTACCTCGCTTTGCCCTAAAATTAGCCCCGGTACGGGATTTAAAGGTGATTTTACCCCCAAAAGTTCCGCCACATTGACCACATTACTTAATCCTGCCTCGCGAGCAATGCGAAGGGCGACACTATTTTCCGATTGCGCTAAACCTTGAAACATATTGATGGCCCCGCTACTGCGTTCACAGGGAGAATAGGCCTGTCCTTGCCAAGAGAGTCCAGCGCAGGTATAGGTTTTATAGGGCGATATTCCCTTTTCTAGGGCGGCAGCATAAGCAAATACCTTAAAAGTGGAACCGGGTTGACGTTTAGCTTGGATAGCGCGGTTAAATTGGCTTTTTTGATAATCAACTCCCCCGACTAAAGCGAGAATTTCCCCAGTTTGACTGTTTAGGGTAACTAAAGCTCCTTGGGAGTATCGATAGCGGGGGCCTTGGTTTAAGACATTATTTTTTAAGCTTTTTTCTGCGATCGCTTGCAGCCGGCGGTCTAAACTGGTTTCAACGATAAAATTGCCCTCTTTCGCCACTTCTTCCCCTAAAAGATCCTGTAATTCCTCGAAAACGTAACTATAAAAATATGGTGCAATCGTACTAGACAGGGATTTTTTGGCTTGGGGACTGATTTCAATGCGGGATCTGCGAGCGCTGGCGGCCGCTTCCGGGGAAATCATGCCTAATTGAGCCATGCGATCGATGACACGATTGCGTAATTGTACGGAAGTGTCGTAATCTTGAACGGGATTAAATAGATTCGGGGCGGGTAACATAGCCACAAGGGTGGCAGCCTCGGAGATATCTAAATCTCTAGCGGATTTATCGAAATAAAAGCGGGCTGCATCTTCAAAACCGTAACCGGCCAAACCGAGATAAACTCGATTGAGATAGGTTTTGAGAATTGTATCCTTACTATAGACTGCTTCTAATTGTAAGGCGACAACCATCTCCCGGAGTTTGCGATCGGCAGTATTTTGGCGACCGACTTCGGGGAATAAACTACGCGCTAACTGTTGAGTCAGGGTGCTGGCCCCTTGACGAATGCCTTGACCTTGCCAATTAATCATAACAGCCCGGACAATCCCGAAAGGATCAACGCCAAAATGCCAGTAAAAACGACTATCTTCGGAAGCGACAACCGCCTTGGGCAGATAGGGAGAAAAATCGCCCAGATTATCTAATTCTTGGTGAGTTTCCTGTCGCCTGGGATTGAGGGGAGTTTGACCATCCCTAGCATAAACCACCACCGGACCGCTCACCCCGGAAGGGAGTGGATAAACATTAACTCTGCGACTTTCCCAGATAACCGCTAGAACTAATAAACCGAAAATACCCCCCGCACCATAGAAACCATAGCGCAAAAGTTTCGCCCACAGGGGAGGGGGACAGTAATAGGAGATGGTGACACAATTGGCTAAATCTGGAGGGGCCAGGGTAAAGGTATCACCATGACGCAGGGAAACGCTTTTCAGACGACGTTTACCCATATAAACCCCGTTAGTGGAGTTTTCATCTGTGAGCAGGAAATTATGGGGATTTTTCGGGTCCCGCTGCAGGGAACAATGAATCTGACTCACCACGGTATTACGGATAGTAATATCACAGGAACTGGAACTACGACCTAACAAATAGCGATCACCAATGAGGGGATATTTGCTTTCCCCGCTGCCATTCTCGTTTTTAAGGCGTAATTCAGGAACTATCGCCCCTTTTTTGAGATTTACCGCCTGAAAATTCACCTTTCCTTGCAATTTCTGCACGGCAACGGTGACAAGTTGACTAATTTGGGTTTTCGGCGACTGGTTAGACATAGTTTTTATCAGTTATCAGCTTCTGAAGGCAAGTGGGGAAGTGGGGAAGTGGTAAATTTCAACTAAAACCCTAACACCCTAACACCCTAACACCCCAATTCATCCCCAATATGCCTAAATTGCCATTTTAGCCTCTAAAGCTTTCAGGTATTCCGTATTGACTCCCGACTCGCGAATCAGAGCAATTTTACCGGTACGGGCCACCTCGCGAACGCCAAATTTATTCAGCATTTGCATAATTGCCACCATTTTACCCGGATCCCCCACCACTTCGATGGTCAGGGTTTCCTCGGAAATATCCACAATCCGGGCCCGAAATACCTGCGCTAATTCGATCACTTCCGCTCGGCGCTCGGCGGTAGCATTAACTTTAATCAGCATTAATTCCCTTTCCACACAAGGGGTTTGGGTGATATCCTGCACCTTGAGGACGTTAATTAATTTGTAAAGTTGTTTGGTTAACTGTTCGATGCTGTCCTCGTCCCCGGGTACTACCATCGTAATCCGAGAAACTCCCATCTGTTCAGCCGGACCCACAGCCAGACTTTCAATATTAAAGCCGCGACGGGCGAATAATCCAGCAATACGGGTTAAGACTCCCGCTTCATCTTCAACTAATACGGATAATGTGTGTTTCATGGCGCTCTGTCTGCACAACCTATATTTCACCATTTTGACACTCCCCGCGCTAAAGCGACGGGGATTCTTGGTTCAAAGAGATTACTTGCTTAGACAGAATTACTTCTGAAAAAGTAGAGGTATTCTCTCCCCAAGCGTTCATCGGGTCTAGCCCAAAAGTTCCCGTATGCCCTACGGTACTTAACCCTTTTTGAAGGATGATTAAAGTCAGTAAGAGAGTCGCCTCTCCTACTGCTCTACAAAACGGAACGTGACAATTTCTCGTCATTCCGCTCCTCAACTACACGGGGTTTGTCATTCCTACGTCATTACCAACATATCCTTTACCCAGATG
>NZ_JADBVE010000162.1:0-6735 GCF_020245285.1 Microcystis sp. M31BS1 | reverse complement strand
TTCTCAACTCGGTTCGTATGGCCAAATTCTCTAGCGATCGCACAATCTGGGAATATTGTCAAGAGATTTGGAAAGTTAATCCGGTCAAGATTAGTTTAGAGGATTAAAAAACTCGGTCAAGTTCGGGTTTAGTCTTTGACTGGCCCGAATTTTGGAACCGTAGCCCCCAAAAATGCTTGATGAAAACGATGAAATTTATTATTCTTTGCTATCCAAGAACTGGTTCAACACTTCTGATTACAGCTCTAGGAGCTCATCCGCATCTGCGTCAAGGAATGGAATTATTTAATCCAGAACTAGAGGGAGATGATCCTTGGGTTCATTGGCGCCAAGAGACTTTTAATCAGCTTTACGGTGAACAGGAAACCTACCTCAACCCTCAGAAGAATCTCGATGGTGAGCGATTTGATTTAAGTTTGTTATCGAGGGAATTTTTTCGAGTTTTTGACGGTACTAAAATTATGTACGATCAACTTGAGCGACAGTCTCCCGTCTGGGATCATTTAAGATCGATGCGGGATTTAAGAATCATTATTTTAAGGAGAAATATTGTCGAGGCGGCTGTGAGTTTTCGGATTGCCATGGCAACTAATATCTGGTTTGTTCCCAATGAAAAATCCTATATTTGGTACGTCCCTGGCCAAGAAACTAAGCCACCTTCCCTCTCTTTAGAATATCCCCTCTGGTACTTCGACTGGTTTTACAATTATTATTGCGCTGCGGAAGAATTTTTTGTCAATCTATTTCAGGATCAGGCCAAGATGGTGGTTAATTACGAGGAGATGATAGCCAATTGGGAGCAAACTATCCAAAACTTGCAAGTTCATCTGGGGGTCGAGCCGCTCGCTATTCCCATGATGTTCGACAAGAGAACCAATGGTACAATCAAAGAACTTATTTCTAACTATGATGAGATCAGAACGTACTATGACCATCATCCAGTTTTAGCCGCTCATTTTCAAGCAGTTTCATCATGAGCGTAACCGGTTGAGAAAATAAAAATTATTAAATTTTAAAAATATTCTCTTGTTTGGGCTGCCAATTTACTTTAGATTTTAAGTACAGCGTTTCTCCTCAAGATCAGGTGCGACCTAATTGGGTATCGACGACCGACTCCCCAAAAGAAAAACTTTGTACCTCACCATTAAGATAACTACTATATGCTCCCCAAAACATTTTGTATTCTACCTTTCTGCCAAGCCATGATTACTAACGATGGCAAGGTGAAATTATGCAGTCTGAATCATGGAACTAATCTGGTATCAGAAGGACGAATTCTCTCCTTGCATCAGTCTTCTTTAGAAGATATTTGGAATTCCGAGTATTTTCGTCAGCTGCGGCGGCAAATGCTAGCAGGAGAGAAGATAGCCAGCTGTGCCAAATGTTATGCCCTTGAAGCTGAAGGCAGTACAAGCATTCGTCAAGTGATGAACCGTTACCCTAGTCAGAGGATTCCGGTTGCCGGGGAGGAGCAGATAATGGAATGGGCAGCGGCGATCGTTGATGAGCGTGGGGGGCAAGCACCACCTCCCTCAGCCTTACATCTGTGGCTGGGCAATCTTTGCAATTTAAAATGTCGGATGTGTTCGCCGATGTTTAGTTCCCAGATCGCTGGCGATCCCGTACAAGCGCAATGGTTTGATGATCGTCCGCGCTCAGAAACGCTGCTGCCAGTCTACCTCAAGGGCGTAGAATACACTGGTTTCGGTGAACTGAACAAGCAGGGTGAAAAGTTGACCCGACCAGTAATCTCACAAAAAGTGACGATTTCCCTGACCGCTAAGGGAGAACCAGTGGATTTTATCGAAATCTCTGGTCAGAAACAGAGCAAGCAACTGTATCACTTATTGGTCATGACAGAAGACCAACTGTTGGGCCAACAATTATTAGCTGGAAGTGGTGAATGGCGAGTGGTCGTCAAACCCGATCTGGTCTGGAATCCTAGTTCTCGCCTTGAATTCTCCCTGCATTTTCTGCCCGTATTTTACCTTCCGCCCTTAACCAGCACTCGCACAGCGAAACTAAATATCTATCGTTGGGGTTCTCCGCTGGGTATTGATATCGATAACTTGAGGATTGTCAGCAAACCACAGAGCGGAAAGAGACAACCAAAGGAATTTTTAAGCCGTATTCCTGAAAATCCCCATTGGTCTTCCAATGAAAAGCTGGTTTTTGAGGAAATCTTAGCCCATCCAGAAAGCCTCCAGCATATCAACTTTACGGGAGGAGAGCCGTTTATCCAGCCCGCTTTTGCCACTATTCTCAAGAAATTGATAGAAACCGATCACGCCCAACACATCTCGCTATACATCAACACGAACGGCACTGTCTATAATCGTCGTCTTTCGGAAATGCTGCGTCAGTTTTTATCCGTAGAACTGGCTTTTAGTGTGGAGGGAGTCGGTCAGTTACAGGAATATATCCGAACGCCTTCTCGGTGGGAAATGATCTCGCGTAATATATTATCCTTCCAGAAAGACCATATTCCCTTATCTGTTCGTCCCACTGCCCAAGCTTATAATATCTTCGGCATTTTAGAGCTGGTGCGTTGGTGTCAAGAACAGGGTCTGAGATACATCTTAAACAATCTCATTTGGGAGCCAAGGTTTTTATCCCTAGATATGCTGCCGCAACTGGTCATTGATGAAGCTCGACAGGATTGGCAGCAATACTTAGAGCAAGAGTGTGATGAAGATAATCGATGGCACATAGAAACAATAATCGCCGCTTTACAACGACCACGCCCCGAACCGAGGGAATTAGCCGTTTTACAAGACGCATTTATTCGCTATACCAACGATATCGATCGATCAAGAGGACAATCCCTCGCCGTCGCCTGTCCTAGACTTTATGATCGTCTCATCGCTGCCGGTTGCGACTTTGGCTCTAAGTACCGTTTCAGCCAACCAAAGATGACTGATGCCAGTATCGTTATTACCACCTGTGAAGTCAATCAACACCATGGTACAGGTGCATTAGTCAAAAAAATAGTTGCTGACACTGCCAATATTCTGTCGATTCGTTCTGTGGATTTGTATGGGGGAGAACAGGACTTGGGGGCAATCGCTCTTTGTCTATCTAATCGTGGTTTGTCAAGACCAGAAGCAGTGAAAAACACTGTCCATGCCGTCAGAATTTTCCATGAATATAAGGTGACGCGCCTTCTTTGTGTTCCTTACCTGGCCGAGGATTTAATCACAGCGATCGTACTGCAAGACTTGTATCAAGTTCCCTTGGCCGCTTACATTATGGACGATCAAAATATTTGCGTGAATAATATTCCCGATCAATTGATGGGGGAATTTTTAGGTAAATGTTCCCTACGGCTAGTCACCCATCCCGAATTGCGAGCAGCCTACGAAGCCAAATATCAATTGGAGTTTTCGTTACTGCCCGCATTGGTATCGGAGCAGTTAATTTCCCCGACTCCCCAATTAGCCAATCTTAACTCCCGGTCGGCCAATGTAGGAGCTTTGATTGGCAGTATTTCCAGTCAGCAATGCTTTGATTTATTATGTAACACGATCAAGGCAGCGGGAATCGAACTCGATTGGTACAATGGCACGGTAGATTGGTATCAAGACAATCAATACCGTCAGCAAGAGGAGCATTCAGAACTAATTAAAAATCGAGGCATTCATCTCTGTGGTCTGTTGCCAGAAGAAAAACTGGTACAGATATTAAGAAACTATGCCTATTTAGTGCTGCCGACGGGTGCCTTAGCAGAAGGCGATCATAACCCTCGATTGTGGCGAATGATTTTTGCGGTGGCTACGGCGAATATCCCGATAATTGTTTTGGGCCAGGAAACCACATCGGCAGCTCAATTTATCCGACGATTTCATCTAGGAGTTGTCTGTGATTATCAAGGGGAAAGTTTAAGACAGGCTCTAGAGCAGCTAAGAGACCCGAAAAATTGCCAACAGATGCGCCAAAATGCGGCGGCCATAGCCTCAAAATTATCAGCCAAAGGGATTAACCAATGGCTATGGGAATCGATCGATCAGGGCAAACCGCGGGATGGACGTTTTGAGGAACTGTTCGCAGACAATCTGGAACAGGAAGAAATAAATAGTCAAGAGTCGCCCCTCTGCCAAGAACCGATGACCAGTGAGGAAATTTTAGCTCACTGTTTTCCCCAACGTCTTGCCCACGGTTATGACGGGCATCTGGTAGATATTAATAACATTGATTACATCGATATGGTGTCTGGTTGGGGTTCCAATATTCTTGGTCATGGCTACCAACGGGTAGCGCGGGCTGTGGCCGAACAGATGTTCAAATACTCTAACCTTGGTATGGTCGGTCCGGAATGGCAAAACCTCTACGAGCTGCTGACTCGCTTGATCCCCTGTGCCGAAACCATGCACTTAGTTAAAAATGGCTCCGATGCAACGGCAGCGGCCGTTCGACTAGCTCGTTCGGTGACGGGACGGGTTAAAGTGCTGCATCGAGGTTATCATGGTGTTCAGGATTGGTACATGGCCTCGATTCAATGTCCGGGGGTGCCGAGTAGCCATTACGGGCAAATTATTAGTCTTGATGTGTTAGAGGTGGAGGGCGTTCAACGGGCTTTTGTCGAGCATCCTGGGGAGATTGCCTGCCTGATTATCGATCCGATGGCTTGGCCAATTCCCGATCGAGAAACTATGTTAACTATTCAAGCAATCGTTCAAAAAGAAGGGGCGCTGTTGATTTTTGATGAAGTGGTCTCTGGTTTCCGGGTGGCCATTGGTGGAGCCCAAGAGTTTTGGGGGATTGTACCCGATCTGGCCTGTTATGGCAAGGCGATCGCTAATGGTCTACCTCTCTCGGTGTTAGTAGGTCGTGAGCAGTGGCTACAACAAATGTCATCGATTAACTACGGTCTGACTTTTAGCCTAGAAGCGGTTTCAATCGTGGCGGCGATCAAAACGATTAATGAGATTAGCGATCGTCAAGTCTGTCAAGACTTAGCAGCAAAAGGTCGTATTTTAAAAACCGCCTATGGCGAAATTTGTCGAACCCGTGGAATCGAGTCCGCCTTAGTGGGACATGATTGTCGCCCAGAGCTAAAATTTTGGAAAATTAACGGCTTTTCTGGCGATTATTGTCGTAATCTGATGAATTATGAACTGGCACGCCAAAAAGTATGCACCTATGGCACTTTTAACCTCTGCTATCGCCACACCCAGGACGATATACAAATGGTCATCTGCGCCCTAGAAAAAGCCCTCGCTCGCGTCGCCTTGACCCTCAAGGGCTAGAATCAGTAATCAGTAATCAGTGATCACTCCCGACTCGAAAAATTCCCCACTCCTTTTCCGATGCTACCAAAAACCTTTTGTATCCTCCCTTTCTCCCAGATGACCATTGTTAATGATGGGAAAGCGCAATTGTGTTGTCGCACCGATCTCAATCCGATGTCAGAGGGGCGTTGTCTGTCGTTACACTGGGCTACCTGCGAGCAGATTTGGAATTCCGACTATCTGCGCTCGGTGCGAAGCCAAATGCTGGCTGGGGAAAAAATCCCCGACTGTAGCCAATGTTATAGCACGGAAGCCGATGGTGGGACTAGCCTTCGCCAGATTATGAATACCCAAGCTGAACAACTGTGGCGGGTTTCAGGAGAAGAGGGCATCTTGGACAAGGCGACGGCGATTGTTCGTGAGGGGGGCAAAGCACCACCGCCCTCGGCCTTGCACCTGTGGCTAGGTAATCTTTGTAATTTAAAATGTCGAATGTGTTCGCCGATGTTTAGCTCCCAGATTGCGGCCGATCCCATACAAGCACAATGGTTTGGCGATCGAATCCGTGCGGAGATACTTTTACCCGTTTACCTCGATGAAGTCAAATATACAGGTTTGGGCGAACTAACTCGGCGTGGCGAAAAGTTAACCCGTCCAGTAAAAAGGGGAAAAGTCACCATTTCCTTACCCGCCAACGGAGCGGCCATCGATTTAATTGAAATTTCTGGCTGGAAAAATTGTCATCAACCCTGTTATTTATCAGTAATGGCAGGAAAACGAGCAATAGCCCGACAATTATTATCAGACGGTCAGTGGCAAATAGCGATCGAACTCGCTCCCACTGAGGAAGCCATCTCTAGCTTAGAATTATCCCTACATTTTCTGCACCTATTGCAGCCGCAATCCTTACTCAGCAATTATCAAGGAGAACAAATCTGTAGTTGGGGTTTACAACCCTGTATCGATATCGATAACTTGCGGATTGTCAGCCAGAAAAAGAGCGATAAGGGACAAGAGAGAGAGATTTTAAGCCGTATACCCGAAAATACCCAGTGGTCTTCCAATGAAAAGCTGGTTTTTGAGGAAATATTGGCTCATCCGGAGAGTTTGAATTTGCTTCTATTTGCTGGGGGTGAACCATTAATCCATCCCATGTTTCCAGCTATTCTCAAAAAACTAATCGACACTGATCACGCAGGACACATCTCGCTTTACATCAGCACCAATGGCACTGTCTATAATCGTCGTCTTTCGGAAATGCTCAAACAGTTTTTATCGGTGGAACTGGCTTTTAGCGTGGAAGGGATCGGTCAACTACAAGAATATATTCGTTATCCCTCTAGATGGGAGAGGATCGCTCGTAATATCCCACATTCCGCACCCTCAACTGTCACATAAGCTGTCCCCCTCCAGAGACTTGAGTAAAAATACTTATCTGGTGAAGGTTTTCTCGGTGGCCGTTAGGGGGATATTGAGACCCCTAATTATGAAAAAATAGGAATTGTTG
>NZ_JADBVE010000161.1:0-2547 GCF_020245285.1 Microcystis sp. M31BS1 | reverse complement strand
TTGCTAATAAACATAGCAAAATTATAGATGATTTCCTGACCTAAGATCACATTTTATTCTTTTTTCCACTTCAATCTAAGAATTGAGAAAAAAGCAAAACCCTCCATTATACCATAAAAAAATTATGCAAGAGGTCTAATGTCTTGTTCGTCCCGCTGCCAGTCGGTAGCCCCTCTCGAAATCACCTCACCATGACGACAACAACTCTGACTCCCGCACCAGTTCAAGCGGCAGAAAATTCCCCAGCACCCCCTGAGTGGGTAGATTGGCAAGTCGCACATCAAATTCCGGGACGGCTGCGAATTCGCATTCCTCGCCTCAATTGGGATGACGAATTTGCCAGACGCTTACAGCGATCGCTGCTTAGAACCACTGCCATCAGCGAGAGCCGCATCAATGCCGCAGCCTGCTCCCTGATTGTCTCCTACCAGGCGGAAATGCTGTCAGCAACGGCCATCCTAGATTACTTGCAAGCGGCCATCCCAGCGGCCGGCCGGGAAAGAGAGCCAAATCCAAGCGAGAAAGTCGGGGCTAGGAATCAGGGGACTTGGCCAACTTTAGGGATGCCGGCCTTAACCTTGGCTGTGGCGATCGCTGCTGCTCCCCTAGAACTGCCCTTCTCGATTGTGGGGGGAATTGTCCTTGCGGCTTCAATTCCTCTCTGGCAGAGGGTTGGCCAAGCCCTCACCCAGCAGGGACAAGTGACAATAGACTGCCTCGATGCCCTCTGGTTGAGCTACCAACTGCTGCAAGGTAACAACATCGCCGGCGCACTCGCCCTCAATCTGGCAGCAGTGGGAGAGAGCCTGCGCCAGAGCAAGCTCCAACAGCTAGAAGACGAGCTATACCTGCTGTTCGAGCAAGAAGATGCAGAAATCCACTGGCTCTCTGACCGGCAGCGGTTCGCTCCCGTTCCCGAGGCAGCTCGAGAAGGGTGGCTAGATTCCGTCGAAAAAACCGAACTACTCCAGAACCTCAAACCCGTCGCCCAAGGAGCGATCCTACCCACTTTGTTCCTGAGTGGCACTTGGGCAATCCTGACGGGAGACTTGGGGCGTGCGAGTGCGCTGTTACCCCTCGACATCGGGGTTTCCCTGCGGGGCGTTACTCCCTTGGCAGTGGTTTCGACCCTGACGGCGGCAGCGCGACAAGGCGTTTACATCCGCAATGCCAGGGTACTGGAAAAGCTGGCTCAGGTGGATACTCTGGTCTTTACTCGCGAAAGTTTCCAGGACTTGATTACCCCGGAGCTGCCGGTGAGTTGGGGCATCCCTTATCAGTGCATCCACTTCGCCACCGATGCGGCTGCTGTTGAGGGCCTCCAAGAACAGTTGCACCGCCAAGGTAAGCGGGTGGCTTGGATAACCGACAGTGGTACTGATTGCTTGGCTGCCCAGGAGGATCAGGTGGTCATTTCTCTAGGGAGAGGGGATTTTGAAGCGGCCGCAGATGTCATCTTGCACAGCCAGGATCTCCAGCCCCTCGGCTACACCTTTGCTCTGGCGCGGCATACCCTTGCCACTGCCTACGGGAGTTTGGCGATCGCTACTCTGCCCAACCTGTTAGTGGTGGCAGTCGGGGCATTTTCGGGACTCAACCCGGTGGCAGCCGCCGCAATCAACGGCAGTTCAGCCATCCTCGCAGAATTGAACAGCCTGCGCTCCCCGAAACTAACCCCTTAGAAAACGGGTTTCTTTGAGAAACTATTTAGAAAATGGGTTTCTTTGAGAAACCCGTTTTCTTGTAATAAATGTTAATTTTTGTGATAGCACCCTTGAAAAATTGGGGATTGTTGGGCTAAAACTGTTAGAAATAAACTTTTGCAGTTAATGTCATGATTTCTACCCTGTTGCCGATTTTTCCTGCTGTTTACGATAGTTTGTTCGATTTAGCTCAATCTGATGGTTTTTGGGCAAATTTGGCAATCGCTGTGGGTTAAGGGGGTGAAATCATAACAATCCGTTGCCAAAACCGACTTTTCAGAATACAATAGATAAGAGTAGTCATTCATCGCTCAGATTAGTTAAGATGATATTACATGACTAATAATATTGACCATGGCCGCTTATTTAAAGAGTTAATCTCCACCTTTTTTGTCGAATTTATCGAGTTATTTTTTCCTCAATTGATGGATTATTTAGATAGAGACTCGATTACTTTTTTAGACAAAGAAGTATTTACCGATGTCACGGAAGGAGAAAGGTATGAAAGCGATTTAGTCGCACAAGTTAAGTTTCGAGGAAAAGAATCTTTTTTTCTGATTCATGTCGAGGCGCAGGAAAGTTCCCGCCAGTGGTTTAATCGGCGAATGTTTACTTATTTTGCTCGCTTTCATGAGAAATTTGTCTTACCGATTTATCCGATTGTAATTTTCTCTTATTCAAAGCCAAAAAGAGAAGCGATTAGTCCTGACTGACGGACACATTTTTCAATACAAAGACAAGTACTGTTATGTGAAAGCCTCAAACTCCTGAATAAAAGAAAAGGTAATTTTGCCATAATAATCCTGACGAGCTTTGCGAGAAGCAAAACAGGGAAAAGGGTCAA